>NZ_JAPWAG010000005.1:0-138610 GCF_041432775.1 Pauljensenia sp. 20925_1_34
GTCGTACCCTTGACACGTGAAGGTTTTCGTCGTTCCCATGGTTGCCCGCTCACGGATGGGCGGGCCGTGGTCGCGCGCGCAGCGCGTCGCACGTGTGTTCCGCGACGGTGGCCATGAGGCCGTGCTCGCGTGGGGAGACGACGGCAACTGTGTCAATCCCATCGCTCCGACGCTTGAGATTCCGGTGCCCTCGCCTCTCGGCCTTCCCGAGGCCATCGCGCGCCACACCTTCCCCCTGGCCTCACGCCTCGGCCTCATGGGTCGCAAGCCTGTGCGCAGCTTCGAGGAAGTCCTCTGGCTGACCGGTGCCCTCGACGAGCGCTACACGCGCGCCGCCGTCGACGCGCTCCGCGCCCACATGCGTGCCATCTGCCCCGACGTCGTCTACTCGGAATTCAGCCTCGCCGCCGTCATCGCCGCCCGTGCCGAGGGCATCCCGTGCGTGGGCAGCGGCTCGCAGCCGACGACCCCCTCCTACGCTTCCCACCCGCGCAAATCCGCAGGGATTCGACGCCTGCTGCGCGAGATGGGAATGCCCGCCCCGGCCTCGTCCCTGACGATCCTCGAGGGGATGCGGCGCCGCTTTATCCCAAGCTGCCCAACCCTCGAGCCGCGGGCGGGGGAGCGGGCCGTCTACTGCGGGTTCCTGGACGAGCCGCCCGTACTGACGGCCACGCCTCGCGATTGTGCGCTCGTCTACCTCGGCGCGGGCAGCGTCCCCGAGGGCGTGGCCGTGCGCACCGGGCGAGAACTCGCCGAGGCCCTCGGATGCGGCGTCTACGTCGCGGGCGTGTCCGAGGCCGTCCACGCCGTGGGGGACCACGAGGTAGCCTGCGCGCCCCACTTCGACGTCGCTGAGCTCCTGCCGCGCGCCCGCGTCTTCGTGCACCACGGCGGGCAAAACTCGATGATGGACGCTCTGTCCTACGCCGTCCCCCAGGTGATCGTCCCGGGTCGCGTCTTTGAACGCCAATTCAACGCCGAGGCCGTGGAAAACGCGCGCTGCGGCCTGACCGTGCGCGCTTCCCAGCCGGCGCTTATCGCGCGCGCTGCCCGACGCATCATTGTCGATGAACCCGCCCTGACCTCGGGGATCCGAGGGCTGCGCGCGGAACTGTCCTCTCTGGGCGGCACCAAGCGCATTGTGCGCGAGGTCGAAAAGCTGGTCAGCTAGGCCCAGCCGCGCAGGATCGCCTCCAGGCCCCGCTCAAACTGGGCGTTAAAGTCGTAGCGGCCGTCCAGGAGATCCTCGATGAGCGGACGCAGCGCCTGCGCGTCCTCGGGGTCGAGCGCGGCGCTCGCGGCCGACAGGTCGGCCGGCTGCTCGGGGGAGCCGCCCACGGGCGGAACGACCTCGGCGGCGACGAACGCCGTCGTGTAGATCGACACCGCGTTGACCAGCCCCAGCATGTCCGCATTCGGCGTGAAACCGCGCCGGGCCAGCGTCACGAACACGCGCGCCAGGAGCGACAGCTGCTCGGGCGTCGACATGGGGTGCGTGAGCAGCAGCATGACTGCGCCCGGGTGGGAGCGCAGCGTCGCCGCCAGGCAATGCGCGTAAGCGCGCATGTAGGTCAGCAGGGGCGAGGCCGGGGTGCCCTCGGTCGGCTCCGATGCCTCGTGCGTGGGCGTCGAAGCTGAATCGACCGCCCCTGCGTCCACGCGGTCCAGGAACGACTCGAACGTGAGTCGCCAGACCTGCTCGGCAATGCCCTCCAGGAGGGCCGCCTTGTCGGGGAAATGACGATAAAAAGCGGCCTGGGAGACGCCGAGACGCTTTCCCAAAGACCGCAGAGACAAAGCGGAGAGCCCCTCCTCGTCCACCAGGTCGAGCGCGGTCGACAAGATGATCTCTCGCGATAGCGCGCGCTGGCGTGACGACGGCATGGACTCTCCGCTTCGGTGGACGTTACTCCCTGTGATACCGGAACTGTACCAGTGCCAGCGCTGCGATCACCGCGAAGAAACCCCACAGGACGCCGATCCGCGTCCCGACGTCGGCAAGTTCCGCCCCGTCCAGGCTCACCTCGTGAATCGCGGTGATCGCCCAGTAGGCGGGGGACAGGCGCGCGGCGTGCTGCGCCCAATCGGGGAACGAGGAGACCGTGGAGAAGGAGCCGCCGATGCCGGCCGCCAGCATGCCGATAATGTTCGACAGTGACAGGGCCGCGTCGCGGCTGTGTGACCACAGCGCGAGCGCGACGCCAAGCGCCGACAGAACCGCCGAGAAACTGAGGAGAATCGCGGCCAACGCGACGAGGGAACCAGTCGGTCGATACCCGAAGACGAGAGCGCCGAGCGCGAGGACAACCGCGATCTGAACGGTCTGCATGAGGAAGGCAACCAGCGCCTTGCCCGTCAGAATGGACGCGCGCGAGGTGGGGGAGGCCTCGAGGCGCTCCCACGTGCCCCACGAACGCTCGTTGAAGAACGAACTGATGATGTTCTGCACGGCCAGGAACGAGAAGAGGATCGCGATTGACGGCACTGCCTGTTCGGCACCGGTGACGCCCGCGTAGCCGTCGGCCAGGAGCATCGACTTGAACGCCGGCATCATGAAGGGAATCAAGACGAGGGGGATCACCGTCAGGATGAGCGTGGGCGCCGGGTCGGTGAGCTGCAGGCGGATGTTCAGTCGGGTCATTGCCCCGAGTTGCTTAAGCTGCGACATGGTCACTCTCCTTGATGATCTGCAGGTACGCGTTGTGCAGGCTCGCCTGCATGATGCGCACGTCCGTCAGGCGCGCGCCTTCGAGGGCGGGCGAGGCCAAGGCTTCGCCGATCCGCGAACCTGGGTCGGCCTCGTCCCCGATGAGTTGGAGACGCCTGTCGTCGGCGCTCCACCCGTCGATCGAAGGGATGGGGCGATCGAACTCGAGCGTGACCTCGGCGCGCGCGTGGTGAGAGACGATCTCTTCGAGCGTGCCGCTCGCGACGATGCGACCCTCGTTCAGGATCGCGATGTCGGAGCCAAGCTCCTCGAACTCGGCGAGGTAGTGCGAGGTGTAGACGACGGCCGCTCCGTCGTCCGCGAGCTGGCGGACTGCGCGCAGGATCTGGCTGCGCGCCTCCACGTCCGCGCCGACGGTCGGCTCGTCCATGAACACCAGGCGCGGGCGGTGCATGATCGCCATTCCCGCGTGGAGCCTGCGCTGCTGTCCGCCCGACAGGTGTGAGGCGCGCTGGCCTCGTTTCTCTGTGAGGCCGAGGAGGTCCATGACCTCGCCCGCGCGGGAGGCCGACTCGCGTCGGCCGAGTCCGTGCAACTCGCCGAAGGCTGCCAGATTCTGGGCGACGCTCAGGTCGGGGTAGATGCCCAGCTCCTGGGGTGCGTATCCGATTGACCTCGCGGCCTCGGCGGATGCGGGGCGGTGCCCGCAGATGGATGCGGTCCCCGAGTCGGCGCGACGCAGTCCGCACAGGATCGTGATGAGCGTGGACTTGCCCGCTCCGTTTCGTCCGAGTAGGCCGAGGACCTGACCGGGTTCGACGCGCAGGTCGACCCCGCGCAGGACCTCGTGAGTGCCGTAGCTCTTGTGGATTCCCCGGGCGTCCAGGCCCGGAGCGTGTGGGTGTGACACGGTGATTCTCCCATCGGTTAACGCTGTTAACTTTGTGTCATGAGCAAGGTTAACAGCGTTAACTTATGTGTGCAAGGTGGTGTTGTGTGCCGGGGAAATCTGCTGATTTGCTGTGTTTTTCTGACAATCTGTCGCTGCGCGGGGGAGGCAAGCGGCCATACACTGTCTGCTCGAGGCCTGAAGGAGGGGCGAAAGTGCCAGGTATGGATACCTACGACGCGATCATGCTGCTGTCCTACGGTGGCCCGAACGGTCCGGACGACGTCCTGCCGTTCATGCGCAACGCGACGCGCGGTCGCGGAATCCCCGACGAGCGCTTGCTTCAGGTCGCCGCGCATTACAAGCGCTTCGGCGGCGTCTCGCCCATCAATGCCTGCAACCAGCGCCTCATCGCCGACTTGTCCGCGGAGCTTGCCAGGCGCGGGCACGACATTCCCGTCGGGTGGGGAAATCGCAACTGGCACCCCTTTGTTGCCGAAGGCCTCGACGAGCTCGCGGGGGCGGGTGCCCGGCGCATCCTTGTCCTGCCTACCTCCGCCTACGCCTCGTACTCGGGATGCCGCCAGTACCGCGAAGACCTCGCGGAGGCCGCGGAGGCCCTGCGCGAGAAGTGGGGCGACGTCGTCCTGGGCGCCGAGGACAGCGCCGATAATCCCGACGCCGACATCATCCTGGATAAGGTCCGTCCCTACTACTCGACCCCCGGCATGGCGAGCGCGCAGATCGCATCCATCCGGCGCGCGTGGGAGGCGCTCGCGGCGCGCGGCGTCGATACCTCCGGGATTCGCCTGATCTTCGTCACCCACTCCATCCCCGTGAGCATGGAGGCGGGGTCCTCGCCCTTCCCCTTCCGTCCCTCAACTGACGAGGCCGCGGCGGCCTCGGGCGGTCACGTCGAGCAGCAGGGGAGTGGGGCCTCGTCGCAAGCGGGAACCCCGGCAAGCGAAATCAGCTACGTCGCCCAGCATCGCGCCCTTATCGACGCGATCATGCCGGAGCTGAGGCGTATCCTCGGGCGCGCGGATCTGGGCTACGACCTCGTGTATTGCTCGCGGTCGGGACCCCCGCAGGCCCGCTGGCTCGAACCCGATATCAACGATTTCCTCGAGGAGATCGCGGCCGACGAGAACCCGCTGACCGGCACTGTTGTCGTCCCCATCGGCTTCATCTGCGACCACATGGAGGTCGTTTACGACCTCGACACCGAGGCGAAGGAGACCGCTGCGCGCCTGGGGATCCCCTACGAGCGTGCCGACACCGTCGCGACGGATCCGGCCTTTGTGTCCTCCCTGGTCGACGTGCTCGAAGAACGTGCGGCTCAGGCGCGAGGCGAGAATCTCGCGCGCGTCACCGTGACGGGCACCGGCCCCTTCCACACCGTCTGCCCGAGCGACTGCTGCCTCTCCCCGGCACGCCCCGGCTACGCCTCGTCCGCTGGCGCCAGCGCTCATCCCGGTACCGCCCCTCATTCTTCCGGCGCGCCCGCCCGAGCCGCCCGTCAACCAGCCCCAACCCAGGAGGACCCTATGTCTACCCCGCATCCCCACGCCGTCGTGCCGCCCGAGCAGAACCCGGAGAACCCGGGACATCCCGCGGGAGTGCCGGACCGTGTCGGTGAGCACGCCGCGCGCCACCAGGCCCGCCACGCGGGCACCGAGGCGACGCCCCACTCCCACGCCGCTCACGCCCGTGTCACTGACCCGCGCGACGCGACGGACGTCGACTTCGACGAGGTCAACAACAAGCAGCACTACGCCCTCTACTCCGTGTTCGCGCTTGGTGAGTCCCTGCCCGCCGACGACGGCGAGCGCGGCCGTATTATCGCCGAGTCCCTGGACTACGTGAAGGGCGCGGGTGCGGAAATCCGCGGCTTCTACGATGTGTCCGGCTTCCGCGCCGAGGCCGATCTGATGGTGTGGTGGCTCGACGACGATCCCGAGGTCCTGCAGGACGCCTACCACCGCCTGCGCGCCAGCGCGCTCGGCAAGTTCCTGGATCCCGTGTGGTCGTGCATGGGCCTGCACACCCCCGCCGAGTTCAACAAGCGCCACATTCCCGCCTGCTTCGGCGGCGTCGCGCCCCGCGACTGGGCGATGGTCTACCCCTTCGTGCGCTCCTACGACTGGTATCTCAAGGCCCCCGAAGAGCGCGCCCGCATCATGGCCGAACACGGCCGCAACGGCTTCGCGCAGTACCCGGACGTCAAGGGCTCGACCCTGTCCGCCTTCGGCTTCTCCGACTACGAGTGGGTGCTCGCGTTCGAGGCAGACAGCCTGGATCGCCTGGAGGGCGTCATGCACGCCCAGCGCTACACCGAGGCGCGTCTCTACGTGCGTGAGGACACCCCGTTCTTCACGGGCCCGCGCGTGAGCCTCGGCGAGTGGGCGGAGCGCCAGCCCCGCGCATAGGGGTTCTTATCTAAGAGCTCGCCCCGGCCTCGTCCCTGCGATAAGGAACGAGGCCGGGGTTCAGTGCGTCCCTCTCACGCCGTGTGTCAGGCGTCTCCTACGTGGAGGGGAACAGGAGCGGCAGGTTGTGCGCGACCTGGTTACAGACCGAGGTCATGGAGTGGTCTTCACCGTCGTCGATCCACACCTGCAGGCTGTCCTCGGTCATGAGGTCGGGGTAGTCCTGGTAGAGTTCGTCGAGCTGCGGGGTCATGTCCCACAGCGCCGGGTCTTCCGAGCCGACCGACGCGAGGATACGGAAATCGCTCGGCCCGTAGCCTGCGCGCAGTGCCCCGTCGGTCACCAGCTGCCCGATCCGCTCCTCGTCGGCGTCTTCCTCGCGCCCGATCCAGGACTCGCCAGCCATCGGCATGTACCCGTAGAAGTACTGCGGGCGCAGGGCAAAGACGTCCCACGTGGTCGTCGCGCCCATTGAGAAACCGCCGAACGCGCGGTGCCTGCGCGAGGCCCGCAGCGAGGCGTCGGACAGGTCACCGCGCGCAAACGTCGTGTACCGCGATTCGACCGTCGAGATCAGCGTGTCGATCTCGGTCGTCGCGAAGAAACGATTAAGCGTGTAATCGTCCTCGTAGTCGTCGGTCGCGAACGACCGATCCGGATAGTAGGTCGCGAACACGACGATGGTCGGTGAGACCTCGCCGGAAGCCTCCAGCTTGTCGACGACCGGCGCGACCCCGGCCGCAAGCCCCGCCGCGTTGCCCCACCACCCGTGCGTCAGGTAGACAATGTTTGCGGGGTGACCAGGAGAGTAGGAGTCGGGGACGTAGACGAAGGCTTCCTTGTTGTACGTCGTGCCCTGGTAGTCCTGCTGGTAGGCGACGGTGTCGATCGTGCCGTGCAGGGACGAGGCTGTGTCCAGCAGGGCGGCCACGGCCTCGGGGATGGGGTCGGCATCCTCCGAAATGGCGATGGGGGAGGGGTCCTTTTGCTCAAACCCCGAGGGGTCCAGCGCAATCGATGCAATGCCTGCGAGGCCAAGCAGGGAGAGCATGAGCGCGGCCGACGCCACAAAGGCGGTTGAGCTTGTCGACGAACGCCTAATCAACCGTGTCTTCACTGTCCTCGCCTCGCGCGCATGGACTCTGCTTGCTTCATGCCCGTTACTGTAAGCCCGTTGGGGCAGTGTCTCCTCGCCAGTGTGGCCGATCACGCGTCATCCCCCTCAATTTCGCACGTAATTCCTATGATGATCGTTCATATTTTGAATTGTGATCGTTGAGATTCTGCGGATTGTGGGGGTTTGCTGAAATAGCTGCTTGGGGAATTACGTGCGGAATGTGGGGAGAGTCGAATATCTGTCCGGTGATCCGGTGGGCTGGGGGCCACCCGCATGTGACCTGCCAGTCGCCGGGGGTTGCGTGCTCGCGGGGTGGGCATACCCTGGGTGTATGACACCTGAGATCACCGACCCGGCCGTCCGCGCAATCGCCGAGGAGATCGCCGCAGACCCGGCCAACGCCTCGTACACCAAGCGAGGCGTGAAGCCGTTGTTCTACGCGGGGCCGCAGTGTCGCATCATGATCGTCGGCCAGGCGCCCGGGCGCGTTGCCGAAGAAACCGGCATCGTGTGGAACGACCGCAGCGGTGACCGGCTGCGCGACTGGATGGGCATCGACCGCGATACGTTCTATCAGTCGGGCAAACTTGCGATCGTCCCCATGGACTTCTACTTCCCGGGCACGGGAAAGAGCGGCGACCTGCCTCCGCGCAAGGACTTCGCCGACACATGGCACCCGCGCCTGCTTGAGCTCATGCCGCACCTGGAGATGACGATCCTCGTCGGCGCGTACGCGACCAGGCGCTACCTGCACCTGCCCTCCTCGGCCTCGCTGACCGACGTGGTGCGCGACTACAAGCAGTATCTGCCCACCTACTTCCCGCTGGTACACCCCTCGCCGCGCAATCAGATGTGGATGAAGAAGAACCCCTGGTTCGCCGCCGACGTGCTGCCCGACCTCAAGGACCGGGTCTGCGCGCTCCTGGCCTGACCGTCATACGTAAGAGGCGACGTATAAATGTACGGCGGCTTCTACGTACGTTCAGCGCCCTCGGGTTCACGAGGGCGGGGCAGGGTATGGTGCTCCACTGCGGCTCGCCGGTGGCACACTGGTCCCATGAATGATCTGCGCATCCCTCCCGGGCCCGGTTGCCCGCGCGGCCTTCTCGTGCCGGCGGCGGAGCTGGTCGAGCGTTTCTCGCACGCCTCGGGCCCCGGCGGACAGGGCGTCAACACCGCGGACTCGCGGGTGCAACTCAGCCTGGACCTGGGCTCGACGAGCGCCCTCAATGAGAAGCAGCGTGAGCGCGCCCTGTGTGAACTGAGGGAGCGCCTGGTCGGCACCGTCCTGACCGTCACCGCCGCCGAGACCCGCTCCCAGCGCCGCAACCGCGCCGCCGCGCGCGAACGCCTCGGCGAGATCCTGCGCGCATCGCTGGTTCCGCCCACCCCTCGCCGCCCCACGAAGCCGACGCGCGCCTCGAAGCTGCGCCGCCTGGATGCCAAGAAGAGGCGTTCGGAGGTCAAGGCGCGCAGGCGTCGCCCTGACGCCGATTAAAACAGGGACGAGGCCTGGGCTGGGTCAGCCCCACGGGCTCCCGTCGGTGCGCCAGCCGATAAACACCCAGGTGACGGGCAACGCGTAGTCGAGGACCCACATCTGCGACGTCTCCCCAGACGGGGATTCGGCTGCCCGGCGCACGATGTGCTGGGCCGAGTAGGCGTCGAAGAGTCGCTGCTCGCGCGCGGTGAACGGCTCCGGGCCGGCCAGGCGGCGCAGGTCGGCGCGGGCCTCGTCGAAGGAAGAAAGACGCATCGGGCGGAAGGTCCGTGTGGTCGCGACAACCGGGATCCGCCCCAGGGATGTGAGTGCGCGGGTCACGTCGCGGACGACGCGTGGGCGCTTGGCCGTGCGCCCCAGGTAGGTGAGCAGGCGCGGGTCGCGGGAGGGGAGCAGGCTGTCGGGCACGACGACCGCCGCTCTGGACCTGGCCGCAGAGTCGAGCTTGGCGACGAAGGGGCCCACGGCCTCGGCCATGAGGGAACGGGAGGCGAAGGCGACGTCGACGCTGTCGGTGCCGAGACCTGCCGCCTCCCAGTCGTCTTCCCACGCCAGGAGGTGGGACGTGATGGGCAGGTGCTCTGCGGCTGCGCGCTCGTCGAGGATCGCGAGCATCGCCTCGGCGAAGTCGCAGCCGTGGACGCGGTGCCCGGCCCGGGCGAGGGGGACGGCGAGTGTGCCCGTCGCGCAGCCCATATCCAGGACCTCCTCGCCCGCTTCGAGCGCGAGCAGATCGAGGAGCCATCGCTCGTAGTCGCTGGTCGCGTCTCTCGTGAACGTCGTGGCCCGCTTGTTCCAATAGGCCTGCGAGTCTCGGTTGATTGTGCTGTCGTGTGTCGCCATGAGAGGGCCCTTCACTGCGCCTTACATGCATGTCTTGATAGAGGTTATGTATGTATAATGACATGCAGAAGGAGGTTTGTGCATGGCAACCGTGAATTTTAGTGTGCGCATGGATGCAGATCTTAAGCGTGAGGTTGAAGCGATCTACGCGGAGCTTGGTATGAATCTGACGTCCGCTGTGAACGCTTTCCTGCGTCAGAGCGTGCGGGTGGGTGGAATGCCCTTCGATCTGCGTCTGAATGAGCAGCAGCGTGAGACTGTCTTGGCGATGTTGGAAGCGGAGCAGCTGGCCTCTGATCCAGGTGTTGAGACCATGGATGTTGAAGACGCTCTGGCGGAGTTGAAGCGCTAGTGTCTCTGAAAGTCGTTTGGACAACGAAGTTTAAGCGCGACTACAAGCGTGCGATGAAGCGCGGGCTCGACATGAATCGTCTGGATGAGATTATTCGAACGTTGGCTGCAGGCCGGGAGCTTGCTGTCGTGCATCGGGATCATGCTCTCGGAATGGCCGCGTGAATTCATCCTATGCGCTGCCTAACTTTTCCAGCGATTACCAGGAGGGTGCGCACGCCCGGGTGCTCGACGCCCTTGTCGCCACCAACATGGAACAGGCCAGCGGATATGGCACCGACGAGCACTGCGAGCGCGCCCGCGACCTGATCCGAGGCGCCTGCGCCGTCCCCGACGCGGACGTGTACTTCCTGGTCGGCGGCACCAAATGCGGCGCCCTCTTCGGCGAGGCCGTGGTGATCCCCGAGCGCGGGTCGATCCGCCAGTTCGTCACTCAGATGAAACAGCACGGCGCGCTCCTGGCCAAGGGGCGCCTGCTCGGGGTCCAGTTCGAGGCGCTTTTCGAGGATGACCTGTACGTGCGCATCGGCGCCCCGGCGGTCGAGGCCTCGGCAAAGTCGCAGCCGTGGACGCGGTGCCCGGCGCGGGCGAGGGGGACGGCGAGCGTGCCCGTCGCGCAGCCCATATCCAGGACCTCCTCGCCCTCCATGAGCGCAAGAAGGTCCATGAGCCAACGCTCGTACTCGCCGGTCGCGAACCGGGTAAAGGTCGCGGCCCGCTTGTTCCAATAGGCCTGCGAGTCTCGGTTGATTGTGTTGTCGTGTGTTGACATGGGCTGGTCCTTCGATGCGCCTACTGTTAAGAGCCTCACGAGAGGTCTTGCACGTATAATGTCATGCAAAAGGAGGCCCTGTCGTGAGCGAAACTGAGATCGGCGCGCGTCGTTCGGCGCTGCTGATGCGGCTTCGCGACGAAAAAGATGCAGGTGTGCGTGGGGGCGTCTACCACCGCCTACAGGTGGAGATGACCTACAACTCCAATCACATCGAGGGTTCTCAGCTGTCCGAGGAACAGACCCGTCTTATCTTCGAGACGGCGACTGTTGGCGGCGAGGGCCTGAGAGTCGATGACATTATCGAGGCGCGGAACCACTTCCGCGCTATCGATCGCGTCATCGAATGCGCCGGAACTCCTATCGGCGAGGAATATGTGAAGGATCTGCATCGCATACTGAAGCAGGGGAGCATCCAGGCTGATCTTGATTGGTTTGCGGTCGGCGATTACAAGCGTCTGCCGAACGAGGTCGCAATGCGTGAGACGAGCGCGCCCGCTGATGTTGCTGAGCATATGCGGCCTCTGTTCGAGTGCGTCAACGATGTTGATTCTCTCGCGCAGATCCTGGACTGGCATGTGCGCTTCGAACGCATCCATCCTTTCCAGGATGGTAACGGGCGGGTTGGTAGGCTCCTCATGCTTCAACAGTGCCTCGCCGCGGGAGTCCTCCCGTTCATCATCACCGACGATCTGAAGGCCTTCTACTACCGAGGTCTGGAGAGGTGGGGTGACGAGAATGGTTTCCTCATGGATACGTGCCTGAGTGCGCAGGACCGTTTCGCGGTGATGCTCGATTACTTCCGGGTCCCCTACGAGCGTTCGGCTAACTAGCCATCAGTTGTCGGCGAGGAAGGGATTGTTGCCGTCCGGTAGGCGGGCCGGGTGGATCGGGGTGTCGGTCCGGGCTAGGCTGGGTGTATGACACTCAACGAAGAGAAGAACGTTTTTTCTGACCTGGCCGCCTCCCGTCGCTCGACCCGCGCCTTCACGGATCGCGAGATGCCCGCTGGCGTTATCGACGCGATCCTCGCTGACGCGACGACGGCGCCGTCCTGGTCGAACACACGCGCTTTCCGCGTCGCGATCGCGTCCGGTGCGCGCGCCCAGCGCCTGCGTGAGCGCTTCGGGAAGCTGTTTGACGAGGAGATCGAGGCCCACGCCCGCAAGGCCATCGACCCCGACGTGGAGATTCCCGTCCCGGATGGCGACTTCCCGGTGCGCAAGCGCTATCCAGACGAGCTGCGTCCCGCCCAGATCGAGGTCGCGAAGCTCCTGTATGGCACCTACGGCGTGGAGCGCACCGACATTGAGGGGCGTAACCGCGTCAACCGTCGCAATGTCATGGCATTCGATGCGCCCGTCATGGGTTTTGTCTTCGTTCACGAGGACATGCTGCCCTGGAGCGCGATGGACGCTGGCCTCATGCTTCAGACCCTGTTCCTGTCCGCCAAGTCGCGCGGCATCGACTCGTGCCCGGTCGGCATCCTGGCCACCTGGCGCGCCCCCGTCGATGAGGAGTTCGAGATCCCCGAAGGCTACAAGTTCATCACCGGCTTCGCCCTCGGCTACGCCGATCCGGACGCGCCGATCAATTCGATGCAGGCGCCGCGCCCGTCGATCCAGCTCCTCGAAGGCAAGTAACGCTACGAGCGATACATCGCTAGTCGTTGAGTTCAGCGCGCAGGTCGGCTAGGCTCACGCGCTGCCCGTCGTCGTTGCGCACCGCCTCCCGGAAGGCCGCGAGATCGCGCGCATCCTCGAGTTCTTCCAGGGCCAACAAGTCGTCGACGCCAATCACGATCGCAGTGAGGCGGCCGTTTTTCGTCACACCAATTCGTTCGCCGCCGTAGGACGCTCGTCCGAGGACGTCGGAGAGGTTCGCGCGCAGCTCCCGAGTCGATAGGGTTGTGGCAAGTGTGTTCATAGTGTCAGTTTAGTACCTTGTGTACACGTCTGTGTCTGGATGAGCCTTCCTGGGCGTGAACAATTTCCCACGGACATACCTGGCACCCAGGTGAGCGTCTACCGTGAAACGGGGCTTCGGCCTCGTGAAACGTTCACAATCGGAAGGACCCCATGTCCAAGAAGTACCTCTCTGTCTGTGAGGGGGCTTCGACGCCCGTGGATCGGGGCAGGTAGGTTCCTGCAACCTCGACTGAGACCAAGATCTCAAAGCGCCGTTTTCGTGGGATTAGGTTGAGTGTTAGGTATTTAGTCCCGTTTGTACAAGCTTAAGTAAGGCTATCTTTAATCAATTATAAGTATTTCTGCATAGAATGGCGGCAGGCGCTGTCAAACCAGCGCTTGCCGAGGAACTAGGTCGTCCCTCGGTGCATGTTTGCGATCGGAAGGACCGCCATGTCAAAAAAGTACCTCTCTGTTGCCTTTGCTTATGTGGGAGTGATCGTCGGCGCTGGCCTGGCCAGCGGCCAGGACCTGCTCCAGTACTTCCTCTCCTTCGGTGCCACCGGATTGATTGGAATCGCCGCCCTGGGAGTCCTCAACATCATCTTCGGCGTTGTCGCCCTCCAGCTGGGTTCCTACTTCCGCTCCGGCCACCACGATGAAGTTTTTGAACGCATCACTCACCCTGCCGTGCGCCGTGTCATTGATGTGGTGCTCGTTTTTTCTGGTTTCGCGATGGGCTTCGTGATGCTCGCGGGCGCGGGCGCGAACCTTGAGCAGCAATTCGGTTTGCCCGCGTGGGCTGGCAGTGCCGTGTGCGCAGGCCTCGTGATTCTCACCGCCTTCCTGGATTTCGATCGAATCATGAAGGTGATCGGCGTCTTTACGCCCATGATCGTCATCGCGATCGTCATTCTCGTCATTTACTCGCTGGTGACCCCGCACCCGAGCGTGGCCGAGCTGAATGCGACCGCCACGAAGGTTACCCCGGCTCTGCCGAACCTGTGGTTCTCGGCGATCAACTACTTCGCGCTGTGCGTCGTCAACGGTATCGGCATGGCCTTCGTGCTGGGCGGCTCGGTGCTGCGCATCCGCGAGGCTCGCCTCGCGGGCCGTATCGGCGGCGCGATCATCGCCCTGGTGATTGGCGGCGATGCCCTCGCCCTCTACCTGAACATGGACCGCATCTGGGACGTCAACGTGCCGGCCCTCGAGATTGCGCGCATGATTCACCCGGCCTTCGCCTTCGTCTACACGCTCATCATTTTCGCGCTCATCTACAACACGGTCTTCTCGCTCTTCTTCGCGACGGCGCGTCGTTTCTCGGGTGGGTCGACAAAGCGCATGCGCGTCGTCCTCATGGGCGTTGTCGCGCTGGGGTATGCGGCCTCGCTGATGGGCTTCAAGAAGCTGATCGGCGGCATGTATCCGATCATCGGCTGGCTGGGCGTCGCGCTCCTGGTGGTCCTGGCTGCGGGCTGGTTGCGTGAGCGCGCGGGCGTCTCGCACGAGGAGAAGCTGCGCCGCAAGCTCATTCGCCTCCTGGTCCACAAGCATGCCGATCACCTGGAGTACACGGACGAGCATCGCGAAAAGGCCCGGGAGCTCTCCCGAGCGTCGGTTGCGGACTCCAAGCAGCTGCGCCGCGATGCCAGCACGATCGCCAAGGATATCGCCGATCGTAAGCCCAACGCCTTGCCCTCGGACCTGGTTGCGCAGGGCGTGGGTGAGCGCTAACGCGCGGATCGCGCGCCGGGCAGTCCGTCGACGAGGCTTCGGCGACCGAGGCGATCAGGGCAGGTCAGGTGCGGGTCTGACTCGCGAAAGGGACGAGGCCGTGGCTGCCTCGCGCTCGAGGAACCAACGTTTCAGGGTGGCACCTCCCGCATAGCCGCCCGGGCCGGTAGATGCGACCACGCGGTGGCAGGGACGAATGAGGAGCAACGGGTTGCGCGCCACCGCCCCGCCGACTGCGCGCGCCGACGCGGCGACCCCGGCCTCGCGCAGGCGAGACGCCAGCTGGCCGTAGGTCATTGTGTGCCCGTAGGGAATGGCGCTCATGGCCTCCCAGACGCGGAGCTGAAACTCGCTGCCCATAGGCGAGAGCGGCACGCGGGCGGGGGAGGGGACCCGCCAGGCGAAATAGTCGTCCAACCAGGACGCGGCCGCAGCCAATGCGGCCGCGTCCTCGTCTCTTCCAAGGCCCGCGTCGCGCCCGCAACCATCGAGGCAGGACACCGACTGCGCGGAAGCGGCCACGGCCTCGTCGACGACGAAGGGATACCCGAAGAAGCGCTGCCCGGCCACCCACAGGCCCACGAGCGCGCCGCCGCGCACTGCCAGCGTCAGGCGCCCGATGGGGCAGCGATAGGCGGCGAGTGCCGGATCAGAACTGCTCGGGGTGCTCTCGGTAGGCATACGCCCACACTGTCACGGCGACAGTCACAGCGCGAGTCCAGGCATCGCGGACGGCGCTCAGTTCGTCGCCCTCGAAGCCCTCCGCGAGGAGACGGTGACCGACCTCCACAGTGGGCGCGATGAAGGCGAGCACGTAGCGCAGGGGCACGAATGGTGTCGAGTCCGCCCCATCCGCCGCGTTCTTCGCTGCGGACATGTGCCGTGCGCCGATCAGGTACTGGTAGTCCAACCACGCCTGGTCACGCTCGCGCGTGCACATGTCGATGATCCACTGGGCGAAGCGCGGCTTTGACGCCTGCGCGTACTCGGGGTTTGGCTGCCCGTCCGGGTGCGCGGAATGTGCTGCCAGATACGTCTTTTGAGCCAGAATTCCGCGCCACGTGTCGACCATTTCCATAGCGTGTGGCGCCAGGATGGGTTCTGCTCGTGAGAGCAGCTCTGCGTCACCGGGCTGGACGTGTGCGGCGGCCTCGATCTGGCGTAGATCCTCGAGTGTGAGCGGGGATGTGGGGACGGCATCGGTGCCGTAGGTGTACCCCGACGAGTGGTTGTAAGCGGTTATGAGAACCTCCTTGAAACGATGCGTCGATTGTACAACGTGCTCTGATCGTGTGGGTCTGTTTGACATCTGGGACTGGTATGGAGCGCAGTTGGGTGGGCGTGGTTCGTGCGAGTTCGCGGCGCGCGTAGCCGCCGTGGTGAGGTGGCAACGGCGCTGGAGGGGTTGCGCACAATACAATTAACCTGTGGATCCCCTTCTCATCGCCCTGGCCGGAATGCTCATCATCGTTGCATGTCAATTCGTCGCGCCCAAGGTGCGCGTGGCAGCCCCCTTGATCCTCCTCGCCGTCGGCCTGGCGATCGGCTTCCTTCCGCAGGTGGGGGCCATCGAAATCGCGCCGCACATCGTCCTCGAGATGGTGCTGCCGCCCCTGCTCTTCTCCGCGGCCGTGCGCATGCCAACCATGGACTTCCGCCGCGAGATGCAGGCCGTCGCCATGCTGGCGATCCCCCTGGTGTTCCTCTCTGCCTTCGCGGTCGGCTTCGTCATCAACTGGCTGGTCCCCCCGATCTCCCTTCCCTGGGGCGTCGCGCTCGGCGCGGTCCTGTCCCCAACGGACGCGGTCGCCATCTCGATTGCGAAACGCTCCGGCGTCTCCCACCGCATCATCACCGTGCTCGAGGGCGAGGGGCTGTTTAACGACGCGACCTCGCTCGTCCTGCTCTCTGCCGCGATGAGTGCGGGCCTGGCTGCCGACGAACACGCCCTCAACCCGGGCCTGCTCATCGGCAAGGTCGCGATCGCCCTCGGTATCGCGGCCGCCATCGGATGGGTCGTCGGCGAAGTCGGCGTGCGCCTGCGCGCCCTCATCAAGGACCCTTCCGCCGACACCGTCTTCTCCTTCGTCATGCCCTTCATTGCCTCGATCCCAGCTGAGCACCTGGGCGGATCTGGCCTGGTCGCGGCCGTCATCGCCGGCCTGGTCGTCTCTCGGCGCCGAGCGGCCACGATCTCAGCCATGAACAGGCGTTTCTCGCAGCAGAACTGGGAGACCGCAACCCTCCTGCTGGAGGGCGGAATCTTCCTGACGATGGGCCTGCAGGCCTTCGGCATCGTTGAAGAAACCAGCCATTACTCGGGAGGCCTGGGCTTCGCCGCGTTCCTGGCGGTCACGCTCGGCGCGCTCATCATGGTGATGCGCGCGGTCTTCATCGCCTTCATGCTGACCTGGCTCGACCACCGGCGCAAGCACCGCCAGCGCCGCTACGACGCCGAAAACGAGAGCATCAAACGCTTCGAGAAGCGCATGAACGCGGCCTGTGAGGTCGACGCCGAGATGCTCGAGGCCCGCGACCTGAGCCCCGAGCACTGGGACAAGGCCATCAAGCACTACCGCCGCCGCCTCGACTCGCGTCAGCGCCGCAACGCCCTGCGCGGCACGGACCTGGACTACTTTGCGAACGAGCCGCTGGGCCCGCGCGAAGGCAGCGTCATCGTGTGGGCGGGCATGCGCGGGGCGATCACCCTGGCGGCCGCGCAGACGATCTCGGCATACGCTCCGCTGCGACCGCTCCTGCTCACGATTGCCCTGTTCGTCGCAGCCGGTGCCCTCATCATCCAGGGCCTGACACTGCCCGGCTTGATCCGCATCGTCAAACCCCAGATGGCGTCGGGTGACATCTCCCAGGAGGAACACGCCAAGCTCATGACGGTCATGGGATCCGCCCTGGTGGACACGGCCCTCGCTCAGGCGATCCACGAGCTCGACGGCAAGACGCTGCTCTCCGCAGGCGTTTCGCGCACGCTGTCCCGCATGGGGCACGCGGTTTCCTCCACCGACGAGGCCGAGGGAGCCCGCATCGCGCGCACGGCCGACCGCGTGCTCACCGACATCCTGCACAATGCAGGTGCCCAGGCTGGCGCCACTCGCATCGGGCTATGCCCCGAGTACGGTGACGACGAGCGCCTCGCAGCCCCGCACGAGAGTGACGAACCGGTCGCCCGCGGGAACACCGTCGATGGGGTGGGCGACGAGGAGCGCGACACGGTCGACATGAGCGAGGAGGAGGTCGAGCGCTCCTTTACCCGCGAGCAGATCCGCGAACTCGCCCTTGAGGCCATCCACGCCCAGCGCGACGCCCTCCTGCAAGCCCGCGACGAGGGAGTCTTCTCCTCGGCCGCCCTCGAAGGTGCGCTCGCCAGGCTCGACAACGAGGAAATCCTCCTGGTCTCCAGCCGAGGCTCGGAGCACTGAGAGGCGTCCAGGCCGCGCGCGAAAGCGGGCCGCGCCCGGCACAGGGGCGGCCCGGCGGGAGCAGCGCTCCCCGAAAGCGGCGTCAGTCGGTCGTCACACGCGAGGCGTAGGCGGGATCCTCGGTCACCGAATTGAGGGCCTCCTCCAGCCGCTGCGGGGTGACGATCCCGTTACGAGTCAGGACCCGGTAGGTCTGGTCGGCCTCGTGGGTGATCATGTTCGTCACCGTGAAACCGTTGCGTTCGTAGAACGCCAGGCGTCGCACGCGCTGCTGGTAGTTCGCGGCCTCGCGCACGACCGGCTCGATTTCGAGCAGCTGCGGCACATCCCCGTAGCGCTCGGCGAAGTAGGTCAGGATGCGCGAGCCGTAGCCCGTGCTGCGCGTGCGCCCATCAACGGCGAGAAAGCCCAGGTAGAACAGGTCATGGAACGCGAACGAGTACGTCAGGGCGACCACGTGGGTTGCCCCGGCCTCGTCCGTGGGCAGGGCAGGGTCGGCCCAGGCGACGAAGGACACCTCGGGTGCCTCGGCTGAGCGCAGCAGTTCGGGAAGGGGGATCTGCTCCTCGGGAGGGAAGGAACGCTCGTAGATTTCCTTGACTTTGTCAGTGATTGGCCCCTCGTTGGGCACGGGGATTCGGGTGAGGTCTGTCATGCCCTCATGATACCCAGGGGTCATGCGGGGCTCCCCGGGCGTCCCGATGAACGAGGCCGGGGCCGGTTTTTGCGCGTCTCCCAGGGGTGCCCCGCACCCCCTCGTCAGGGATTACTAAGGGAACAATCAGGGTTCGCTCGTGACAAAAGATCATCTGCGGGAAGGAGCGCTCGGCTACGCTTGTAGGCAGACACAGTGACGAATCGTAGGGACGACGCATGCTTGAGCTGAAGGAAATCGTCAAGGCTTATCAGACCGCCAACCTCGTGCAGGTAGCACTCAACAAGGTCTCCGTGGCCTTCCGCGACAACGAATTTGTCGCCGTGCTGGGCCAGTCGGGCTCCGGCAAGACGACGATGCTCAACGTCATCGGAGGCCTGGACCGCTTCCAAAGCGGCGACCTCGTAATCGACGGCATCTCCACGAAGAATTACAAGGCGCGCGACTGGGACGCGTACCGAAACAACCGCATCGGCTTCGTCTTCCAGGCCTACAACCTGATCCCGCACCAAAGCGTCCTGTCCAATGTCGAGCTGGCCCTGACCCTGTCGGGCGTCTCCCGCTCCGAACGACGTAAGCGCGCCCTCGATGCCCTGACTCGCGTCGGCCTAGCCGACCACGTCCACAAGAAGCCCTCGCAGATGTCGGGTGGCCAGATGCAGCGCGTCGCCATTGCGCGAGCCCTCATCAATGACCCCGAGATCCTCCTCGCGGACGAACCCACCGGCGCCCTCGACTCCAAGACCAGCGTTCAGGTCATGGACCTGCTGCGCGACGTCGCCCGCGACCGCCTCGTCATCATGGTCACGCACAACCCCGAGCTGGCCCACCAGTACGCCACACGCATCGTCGAGCTGGCCGACGGAAGCATCGTCGCCGACTCCGACCCCTTCGTGCCCACCGTCGAGGACCAGCGCACCGCCAAGCCCGCACGGCGCACCTCCATGGGCTTCCTGACCGCCCTGTCCCTGTCCGCCAACAACCTGATGACCAAGAAGGGCCGCACCCTCATGACCTCCTTCGCGGGGTCCATCGGCATCATCGGCATCGCCGCCATCCTGGCCCTGGCCAGCGGGACGAATGCCTACATCCAAAAGACGGAAGAGGAAACCCTTGGGTCCTACCCGCTGACGATCCAAAAGAGCGGCGTCGACATGACCGCCGCGCTCTCCGTGTCGGCCTCGGACTCCGCAAAGGCGAAAACCGCGCCCGACGGGAAGGTGGGCGTGTCCGACATGCGCACCTTCGCGGACACCATCCGCGACGCGAAGACCAACGACCTGGCCTCCCTCAAGGTCTTCCTGGACAACAACGGCGGCGGCATCGAGACGATGACCAACGCCATCGAATACGACTACGACGTTGTCCCCCAGATCTACCAGTCCGACACCACCAAGGCGACCGTCCAGGTCAGCCCCGACCAGTCCATGAAGCAGATGGAAACGGGTTTTGGCGCGGGTGCTTTCGGATCGATGATGGTCACCAACGCCTTCTACCAGATGCCCGCCACGTCCACTCTGTACACCTCCTCCTACAATGTGGTCGCAGGCGCCTGGCCGAAAGGCGCCAACGAGGTCGTCCTGGTCCTGGACGAGGACGGCAACATGCCCAACATCTTCGAGTACACGCTGGGCCTGAAAGACCATAAGGAATTCGACGACCTGATGCGCAAGTACTACCAGGGGACGCTCGGCGGCAACGCCCAGTCCAGTGCGCAGTCGGGTCTCCAATCCGGAGCCAGTGACGCCACCTACGACTACACGACGATCCTGGGGACCACCTTCCGACGCATCAACGCCTTCGACAAGTACACGTGGGACGAGACCTACAAGGTGTGGACCGACCGCTCCAACGATGCTGACTACATGAAGAAGCTCGTGGACGGCGGCCAGGAACTGACCATCTCGGGCATCGTCAAGCCCAACTCCGACAAGGGCGGCTCCCTGCGCCAGGGCATCGCCTACACCCCCGCGCTGACCTACCAGATGATCGAGGAGGCCTCGGCCAGCCCCATCGTCAAGGCCCAGCGCGCCAAACCCGACGTCGACGTCTTCACCGGCAAGACCTTCAAGGAACTGGCGGACAACCAGAAGAGTCAGTCCGGCGGCTTCGACATGTCCTCCCTGTTCACGGTCGACGAAACCAAGCTGTCGGCCGCCTTCCAGATCGACCCCGACAAGATGCAGATGGACCTGTCGGCCATGGACTTTTCCGGCATGGACCTGTCCAGCATCGACTTCTCCACCCTCGACATGTCGGGCATGGACCTATCCAGCCTCGACCTGTCCAACATCGACCTGTCCGCCGTCGCCCCGCAGTCGGGCGCCCAGTCCGGCCCGGCCTTCGACCTGTCCTCCCTCAACCTGGGTGACCTCACCAAGGACCTGCCACAGCTCGCCGACGTCGACTTCAGCGCGATCATCACCTCCGCGCTCGCGGATGGCGCCGTGAAGGACGGGGCCGGCGACTACCTGGCCACCCAGGCCAGCGAGATCGCGCAGGGCTTCCAGGAGTACGCTCAGAAGCAGATCGAAGAAGGCGGCACGACCGACTTCGCGACCCTGGCCTCGAACTACTTCACCCAACCCGAGGTCCTCGAGAAGATCCGCACGGCGGTGACCTCCGACCAGGTCGTGGACGCCGACAAGCTCAGCGCCAACCTGATCAAGGCCATCGGGGACGACCCGGCCCTGGCAAAGATCGGCACCGACATCTCCACCCAGGTCATGAACGCCATCTCCACGCAGATCGCGACGCAGCTGGGCGCGACCCTCACGCAGGGCGTGGGCGCAGCCATCGGGGCGGTCATGCAAGAGGCGATGACGACCGCGATGACCCAGATGATGACGCAGCTCTCCGGCGCGATCAGCACGCAGATCGGCACGGTCATGGACCAGTTCGCGGCCAACATGTCCAGCGCTTTCTCGATGGACCCGAACGCCTTTGCCGAGGCCTTCAAGTCTAACGTGGACGAGAAATCCCTCGCGGCGCTCATGGCGACCATGTTCTCCACGAACGTGCCGAGCCTGGAGGCGAACCTGCGTAACCTCGGCTGGGCGGACATCGCCTCGCCCTCCAACATCTCGATCTACCCCAAGTCCTTCGCGGACAAGGACAAAGTCAAGACGGCGCTGGACACCTACAACAAGGACAACGAGGCGGCCGGCGCCTCCGACAAGGTCATCACCTACTCCGACGTCATGGGCACCCTCATGAGCTCGGTGACCAAGATCGTCGACATCATCTCGTGGCTGCTCATCGCCTTCGTGTCCATCTCGCTCGTGGTCTCCTCGATCATGATCTCGATCATCACCTACATTTCGGTGCTCGAGCGCCGCAAGGAGATCGGCATCCTTCGCTCGATCGGCGCCTCCAAGGGCGACGTGTCCCGAGTGTTCAACGCGGAAACCGTCATCGAGGGCTTCCTCGCCGGCGCGATCGGCGTGGGCGTGACCTACGGGCTGTGCGCCATCGCCAACTCGATCGCCTACTCCTCCTTTAACGTGGAGAACATCGCGCAGCTCTCGCCGGTCACCGCTCTGGTGCTGGTGGCCGTGTCCGTCGGCCTGACCGTCGTCGCCGGCATCATCCCGGCCGCGCGCGCCTCGCGTCAGGACCCCGTCGAGGCGCTGCGATCCGAGTAAGAACCACGGCCTCGGCCCCCACGGACGAGGCCGTGGTGCGCTCACGGGGTGGGCGCGGCTGCGCTAACCTGGGGGTAACGCCCGCCGCGATCGATGAGAAAAGAGGAATTATGCCCACTCCCGAGAATCTTGCCACCGACGCCACCGTCGCCATCATGCTGGCCGACGGCTTCGAAGAAGTCGAGGCCCTGGCCGTCGCCGACGTACTGTACCGCGCGGGAGTGCGCTCTGACCTGATCTCCGTCACCGACGCGCGTCACGTGACCAGCTCGCACGGCATCCGCGTCGTCGCCGACCTCATGCTCGAGGATGTGGACCTGTCCGCCTACACCCTTCTCTTCCTGCCCGGCGGCATGCCGGGCACCCTGGGCCTGAAGGCCACGCCAGCGATCCAGACCGAGGTGCTGCGCCGAGCCGATGCGGGCCAGCCCGTCGCCGCGATCTGCGCCGCCCCCTCAATCCTGGCCGAGCTCGGCGTCCTCGAGGGCCGCCACGCCACCGCCAACCCCGCCTTCGTCAAGGCCATCGCCGCCGGCGGCGCGATCGTCCACGAGAATCCGGTCGTCGTCGACGAGTTCATCATCACCAGCCGCGGCGCTGGCACCTCCCTGGAGCTCGGCCTCGAGATCGTGCGCTACCTCCTCGGCGACGAGGTTGTTGACGAGGTTGCCCGCGGCGTCGTGCTCGCCCGCTGACGCGCCCCGCCTCGTTCCTCATCCCTCCCGAAAGGTCACGACTCCCGCATGAGCCCGCGTAAGCCTCGTCCCTGGCCCGACGCGCCCGCGCCCCTGGCGGCGCCCGTGGTGGACAACCACACGCACCTGCCCACCCACGTCGGCGAGATCCCCCGACGCGAGGGCGTGGCGCTCAGCCTCGAGGACCAGCTGGATCGTGCCCGCCAGGTCGGCGTGACCGCGTTCATTTCGAGCGCCTGCGAGCTGCCCGACTTCGACCCGATGATCGAGCTGGCTCACATCCACGAGGGGGTGCGCGTCGCCCTGGCGATCCACCCGAACGAGGCGGCGCTGCACGCGGGCTGCGCCGACCCTTCGCCCGACGGCCTGACCCCGAAGGTGCGCGAGCATCACGTGCCCCTCGACGAGGCGCTGGCCGCCGTCGAGGCGCGCCTGGGCGACCCGATGGTCGTCGCGGTGGGGGAGAGCGGCCTGGACTATTTCCGCACCGCGGACCCGGGACGTCAGGCGCAGAAGGAGTCTTTCCGCGCGCACATCGAGATGGCTGCGCGCGCTGGCTTGCCGCTGCAAATCCACGACCGCGAGGCGCACGAGGACACCCTGGCGATCCTCGACGAGTGCGCGACGCCGGATCAGCGCATCGTCTTCCACTGCTACTCGGGGGACGCGGCGATGGCCCAGCGCCTCGCCGAGCGCGGCTGGTACGCGTCCTTCGCGGGACCCATCACCTACCCGGCGAACTCCGACCTGCGCGACGCCCTGGCCGCGCTGCCTCGCGAGCTCGTGCTGGTGGAAACCGACGCCCCCTACTTGACACCCATCCCGTGGCGCGGCTGCCCCAACGCCTCCTACGTCATGGCCCACACCGTGCGCTTCATCGCGCAGCTGTGGGACGTCACGGAGGAAACCGCCTGTGATCAGCTGCGTGCGAACACCGAGGCCGTGTACGGGTCCTGGTGGTGAGTCGCGCCGGTTCTGCGCAGGCCCGGAATGACGCTCGTTGACGAGGCCGTGGCCGGGCAGCGGGATGCGCGCACGCACGCGTGAGGTGCATCAAAAGTACTCGCGAAACGGTAACAAATTGGTTACGGTTGGGGTGTCAGTCCGGTTCCGGGCACCCACGCGAGATAATCCGACGCCCCGAGTGGTGAAGGACACCGCAGAGGTAACGGAGCCGGAAACTACGAAGTCTGGAGCCCCGTGAGCGTTAAGCCCTCCCGCACAACCGTCATCTCCGTCGCCACTGCGACGGCCCTCCTCGTGGCCGGCGCTGGTGCCGCAGCCATCGGTACCTCGTACCGCCACGTCACCGTCGAGGTGGACGGCGTGAGCCGCGACGTGTCCGGATTCTTCACCACAGCGGGCGACGCCCTGAGTACCGCGGGCGTGAGCGTGGGTGCCCACGACCTCGTCGCCCCCGCCTCCGACCAGTCCGTCTCGAACGGCGACACGGTCGTCGTGCGCACCGCAACCGAATACACCGTGACCGTCGACGGCACCGCGACCACCGCGTGGTCCACGGCCTCGACCGTCAGCGGCGTCCTGAACGCACTGCCCGCCCAGGCCTCGTCGATGGCGGCCGACCGCTCCTACACGCGCACCGAAATGCCCCTGGGTGAAGCAGGCCAGACCATCCACGTCGTCGCCGACGGCACGACTACCGACGTCGTTGCCTCCGCCGACGAGGGCACCACCGCGATCCTGGACAAGGCTGGCATCTCCGCCGGTCCGATCGACCGTTTGATCCTGGAGAACAGCGGCGGCGAGGCCACCCTGCGCGTCTCGCGCGTCGTGCGCGGCTCCGTGTCCACGACGACCGAGATCCCCTTCGAGACCGAAGAGCGTGAAGACCCCGAGGCCGAGGAAGGCACCGAGACCGTCGTGCAGGAAGGCGTCGTCGGCTCCGAGGTCACCGAGGCCTACCAGGAGACCATTGACGGCAACGTGACCGTCTCCGCAGTCCTGGCCACGACCCGCACCGAGCCCACGACCCGCATCGTCTCCAAGGGTACCAAGGAAAAGAAGAAGGCCGAAGAGACTCAGCAAAACACCGATTCCTCCTCGTCGTCCTCCGGCTCCTCCTCGTCCTCCTCCGGCTCGTCCTCCTCCGGCTCCTCCTCATCCTCGGGTGGCTCGGCTGCCGTTTCCGGCGACGACGCCTCGATCTGGGCGGCTATCGCCCAGTGCGAGTCCGGTGGCAACCCGACGACCAACACGGGCAACGGCTACTACGGCATGTACCAGTTCTCCCTGCCGACCTGGCAGTCCGTGGGCGGCACCGGCCTGCCCTCCGACGCCTCGGCTGAGGAGCAGACCATGCGCGCGCGTATGCTCCAGCAGCGCGCGGGCTGGGGCCAGTGGGGCTGCGCCTACAAGCTCGGCCTTGTCTAACGTGACGTTAGCCCCGGTAACGCTACTGTTCTAGCGTTTCCCGGGGCTCTCACGCTAAGCTGACCAGTAGAACCAATATCGAGTAACCGGGAGTATCGTGAGCCACCACCTGAGCAACTCGCTGAGCGCCTCCGCTGCCAGTGCCCTGCATGTCCTCGGCGGACACGTGCGTGCTTTTGCCCCCTCGCCGCGCGTCGTTCTGGGCGTCGCGGCCCTGGCCTCCGTCGGCGTCCTGGGAATCGCCGGCGTGGGCGTGGCATCCTCGCATACCACCGTCATGCTTGAAGTCAACGGCGTGTCCCGTCCCGTCACCGCATGGGGCAACACCGTCGCCGACGCGCTCAAGGTTGCCAACGTGAGCGTCGGCAGCGGCGACCTGGTCCAGCCCGGCGTGGCGGAGACCGTGCGCGAGGGTGACACGATCGTTGTGCGCACCTCTAAGGCCTACACGGTGACCGTGGACGGTGAGCCCCGCACCCTGTGGACCACGGCCGCCTCTGCCGACAGCATCCTCGCGGACGCCGCGCCCCTGGGTACGACGGTCACGCTGGCCGCCGACCGCTCCGCCTCCCGCGACGAGCTCACCCCGCTGGTGTCCCGCGCCCGCAACGTCATCGTGAACGCCGACGGCACCACGCGCGAAGTCGCCGTGCGCCCCGGACAGGATGCGCGCGGCATCCTTGAGGCCGCTGGCGTGTCGGTTCACGCCCTTGACCGTGTGACCGTCGAGAACGACGCCACCGGCGAGCTGGCGATCACCGTGAGCCGCGTGACGCGCGGCCAGGCCACCGAGACCGTCGACATTCCCTTTAGCGAGACCACGACGACCAGCTCCGACATGTTCGTCGGCGAATCCCAGGTGACCACGACCGGCGTCAACGGCGTGACGACCTGGACGGTGTGGCAGGAGAAGGATGGCGACCAGGTCCTGACCTCCGTGCCGATCACCGAGCACTCCACCTCCCAGCCCGTCACCCAAGTGCGTAGCGAGGGCACGAAGGAGGCAACGCCGACCGCCCTCGTCGCCGCCGGCATCGACCCCAAGGCCACGCTCGAGGAGAAGACCGAGTCCGATGGCACCACCTCCGTGCGCTACCGCGCGAAGCTGGGCTCGATCTCCACGAAGGAAGAGATCGCCGAGATCACCGGCGAAGCGAAGAACGCCGATCAGGCCACGGCAGCCGCTGCTGCGGCCGCAGCCGCCGAGGCTGGCGCCGTCCCGACAACCTACTCCGGCGAGGACCCGCGCTCCCTGGCCAAGCCGCTTGTCGCGGCCCAGGGCTGGAGCGACAGCGAGTACCAGTGCCTCGTGCTGCTGTGGAACCGCGAATCGCAGTGGAACCCCTACGCCGAGAACTCCTCCTCGGGCGCGTACGGTATCCCGCAGGCGCTGCCGGGCTCCAAGATGGCCTCTGCGGGCGCCGACTGGCGTACCAACCCGATCACCCAGATCAACTGGGGTATCGGCTACATCAAGGGCCGCTACGGCACGCCCTGCTCCGCGTGGGCGCACTCCAACGCGGTGGGCTGGTACTGAGGTCTGACGCTTTTCGGGCGGGGCTGGCAACGATGGTTGCCAGCCCCGCCCCTTTTGTCGGTGTGCGGGTGGAGTTGTGCTGGCGTGGTGGTTGTGCTTGTGGGCGCGCTGGTGTGGCGGCTCGCAGAGCGCGCTCATCCGGATAGGTAACGAACATCTGGATAGGTAATGAACATCTGGATAGCTTATTAACCTATCCGGATGTGGCTAACCTATCCGCGTGTGGCTAACCTATCCGGATGTGTGACCGTGCCGAGCGCGCTGCCTGTTCCGTGGCCTCGTTTCCAATGTTGCACGTAATTCCCCGGCGTGTATTTCAGGATTTGAAATCACATCGTTGGAATCATGCGGTTTTGTGGCATTGCTAGAATCTGACCAGATTAAATTACGTGCGACATTGTTGAGGAACGTCAGATGTTGGCGGAGTCGGCGATGGGCTGGGCCTGGCGCGCTGTCCTGGCCTGGCGCGCTGCCCTGGCCTGGCGTGCTGTCCTCGGTGAGCAGGCGAGGAAGTACGAGGTGCGTGTCGTCCTGCCGCCTCCGCCCGCCCCGTGACGCTCCGAGCCTCACACCGTGCCCAGCCCCGGCCTCGTCGGCCCCGTGCACTAGACTTGCCAGCGTGAGCCGATCCTCCAGCCCCCGCAACCAGCGCGATTCGCGCCGCCTCGACCCGACCTTGCCCGAGGGCGCCGTCCCCTCCGAG
Source organism: Pauljensenia sp. 20925_1_34 (assembly GCF_041432775.1). Classification (NCBI taxonomy): domain Bacteria; kingdom Bacillati; phylum Actinomycetota; class Actinomycetes; order Actinomycetales; family Actinomycetaceae; genus Pauljensenia; species Pauljensenia sp. 20925_1_34. Next base: position 27,280 of record NZ_JAPWAG010000005.1, read on the forward strand.
ACGGGCCTGCTCGGCCCCCTTGAAGTCAAGGCCATCTCCGAGGCGCTCGGTATCCGCCCCACGAAGGTGCTCGGCCAGAACTTCGTGCATGACGCGGGCACGGTGCGCAAGATCGTCGCAGCCGGTGGCGTCGAAGAGGGCGACGAGGTCGTCGAGGTCGGCCCCGGCCTCGGCTCCCTGACGCTCGCGCTCCTGGAAGTCGGCGCGCGCGTGCGTGCCGTCGAGATCGACCCGCCCCTGGCCGCCGCGTTGCCCGAGACGGTGCGCGCCCGCATGAGCGAGGCCGCCGACCGCTTCCACGTTGTCACCATGGATGCCACGGAAATCAGCGGCGTCGATGACTTCGGCGTGGACTGGCCCGCCCCCACCAAGCTCGTCGCGAACCTGCCGTACAACGTGGCCGTGCCGGTTCTGCTCAACATGCTCGAGGCCTTCCCCTCCATCCAGGGCGTCGTCGTCATGGTCCAGGCCGAGGTCGCGGACCGCCTGGCCGCCGGCCCCGGATCGCGCACCTACGGCGTGCCCTCCGTGAAGGCCTCCTGGTACGGCTCGGTCGAGCGCGCCGGCACGATCGGCCGCTCGGTGTTCTGGCCCGTGCCCGGCGTCGATAGCGCCCTCGTGCGCCTGACGCGCCTGGAGAGCCCGCGCGGTGACGACGAGCTGCGCCGCGCCACCTTCGAGGTCACCGACGTGGCCTTCGGCCAGCGCCGCAAGACCCTGCGTGCGGCCCTCAAGAACTGGGCGGGCGGCCCCGAGGCCTCCGAGGCCCTTCTGTCCGCAGCAGGCATCGACCCGACGCGCCGCGGCGAGACCCTCTCGATTGACGAGTTCGTCGAGCTGGGCCGCGCCGTCATCGAGGCCCGCGCAAACGGCAGCCTCGCGCCCTCGACCGCTGCCCGCTGACGGCCACCGGTCAGACAATCGGCAGGAAGAAGGAACGCCATGCGTGAAGTGCGCGCCAGTGCGCCCGGAAAAGTCAACCTGACCCTGCGCGTGGGCGCGCCCACGCCGGACGGCTACCACCCCCTCGTCACGGTCTTCGAGGCCCTCAACCTGCGCGAGACCGTCACCGTGCGCACCTCCAAGACGCCCGGCGTGCGCGTCGAGACGATCGCCTACCTGCCCGACGGCAGCGTCGACGAGGCCACGACCCGCGCCATGGCGGACGTGGACCCGGCCACCCACCTGGCCGTGCGAGCCGCGCGCGTCCTCCAGCGCCTCGCCGCCGCGGGCCCCTGGGCCTCGACCGCAGCGGGCCTGAGCATTCGCGTCGACAAGCGCGTCCCCGTCGCCGGCGGCATGGCCGGCGGATCCGCAGACGCGGCGGCCGCCCTCGTCGCCTGCAACGAGCTCTGGGACCTCGGCCTGGGAGACGAGCAGCTGCACGCCATCGGTCGCTCGCTCGGCGCCGACGTGCCCGCCTGCCTGGCGGGCGGTATCGCTCTGGGAACCGGGCGAGGTGACCACATGAGTGTCCTGCGCGAGGGGGACGAGGCCGGGGCGGAGTACCAGCACCACTGGGTCATGCTGCTCGCCCACGAGGGCCTGTCCACCCCGTCAGTGTTCCGCGAGTTTGACCGAGTTGACGCGGCAGGAGCCCCCGCCCTGGCCGAACCCACGCCCGAGGAGGTCGCCGCCCTGTGCGGGGAACCCGAGGAACTGAGCCACTGCCTCGTCAATGACCTGCAGGCGCCCGCACTGCGCCTGCGCCCCGAGCTGGCCGAGACCATCGCCGCGGCGACAGATGCGGGCGCCCTGGCCGTCACGCTGTCCGGGTCTGGCCCGACCGTCGCGGCCCTCGCGCGCGACGCCGAGCACGCCCGCACGCTCGCGGCCACCCTGAGCGACGCGCCTACGGTCGCGCGCGCGATCCCCACCCACGGGCCCGCGTGCGGCGCCCGCATCGAATCGACGGAGGCCATCTGATGGCGCACCTGCTCGGAACCCAAAACGTCGGCGCCCTCGCGGGGTCGCGCAAGCTCCTCGAAGGGGTCACGGTCGGCCTCGACGACGGCAGCCGCGTCGGCATCCTCGGCCCCAACGGTGCCGGAAAGTCCACCCTCCTGCGTATCGTTGCCGGCACGCAGGAACCCGACGGGGGAGTGGTCACCCGACGCGACGGCGTGCGCGTCGCCGTCCTGACCCAGGCGGACACGCTCGACCCCGAGGACACCGTGATCCAGGCCGTTCACCCCGGCATGGAGGAGTACGAGTGGGCCTCTGACCCCGCCGTGCGCGACATCCACGCCGGACTCCTCGCCGACATCAACCCCGCCGCCCTCGTCGGTACCCTGTCGGGTGGACAGCGCCGCCGCGTCGCGCTCGCCCGCGTCCTCGCGGCAACCGCTGACATCGTGTGCCTGGATGAGCCCACCAACCACCTCGACGTCGAGGGCGTGGCGTGGCTCGCCGCGCACCTGAACGCCCGCTTCGCCCGCCCCGGCGCGTCGGGCGCGCTCCTGGCCGTCACCCACGACCGCTGGTTCCTCGACGCCGTGTGCGAGCACATCTGGGAGGTCGTCCCCGGCGTCGACCCGGGCGGCGACCGCGCGCAGATCGCCGGGCACGTCGAAATCTACGACGGCTCCTACGCCGCCTACACCCTTGCCCGCGCCGAGCGCATGCGCCAGGCGGACGTGGCCGCCGCCAAGCGCGCCAACCTGCTCACCAAGGAGCTCGCGTGGCTGCGCCGCGGGGCGCCCGCCCGCACCTCGAAACCGAAGTTCCACATCGCCGCCGCCGAGGCCCTCATCGCCGACGTGCCGCCCCCGCGCGACACCGTCGAGCTGGTGAAGATGGCGACCGCGCGCCTGGGCAAGGACGTCATCGACCTCGAGGACGTCTCCGTGTCCTTCACGCGCCCCGACGGCTCGAGCCTGAGCATCCTCGAGGGCGTCACCTGGCGCCTGGCCCCCGCCGAGCGCGTCGGCATTGTCGGCGTCAATGGCGCCGGCAAGACGACGATCCTGAACCTGCTGCGTGGCGACCTCGAGCCCACCTCGGGGCGTGTCAAGCGCGGAAAGACCGTCCAGGTCGCCACCCTCTCCCAGGACACGCACGAGCTCGACGCCCTGGCCGACATGCGCGTCGTCGAGGCCGTCGCCGACGTCGCCCAGACCGTCGTCGTGGACGGCAAGGAGGTCAGCGCCTCCCAGATGACCGAGCGCATGGGATTCACGCGCGCCCGCGCCTACACGCGCATCAGCGAGATCTCGGGCGGCGAGCGCCGTCGCCTCCAGCTCATGCGCCTGCTCATGAGCCAGCCGAACGTGCTGCTCCTCGACGAGCCCACGAACGACCTCGACACCGACACCCTGGCCTCGATGGAGGACCTGCTCGACACCTTCCCGGGCACCCTCGTCGTCGTCTCCCACGACCGCTACCTCCTCGAGCGCGTCACCGACCACCAGGTCGCCCTCCTCGGCGACGGCCAAGTCCGTGCGTTGCCCGGCGGCGTCGAGCAGTACCTGCAGATGCGCGCCTCCGGCGACTTCAGGGCGTTCGGTTCGTCCTCTCGCACCGACGAGGCCGGCTCCGCCTCCCGCTCTGCCGCGCAGCCCGCGGACGCCGCCTCGGGCGGGGAGAGTGCGGGGCAGGGGAGCGCTCGCGGCGGCGTGAGTGACGCTGCGGCGCGGCGCGCGGCCAAGAAGGAAGTGGCCCGCATCGAACGCAAGCTGGAGCGCCTGCGCGCCGAGGCCTCGTCCCTGGAGGCGAAGCTGGAGAAGCTGTCGATCAAGGTGGCGACGGACCCCTCGGCAGTGTCCGAGCTGACGAAGGTCTCGGCGGCCCACCAGGATGTCCTGACCGAGATGGACGAGCTGGAGGAGGCTTGGCTCGAGGCCGCCGATTTGCTCGAGTGAGCGGATCTGTGAGTGGTGGCTGACGGGGGCGAGCACCTCTCGCGCAGCTGTAGCCGAGACCTCGTCGCCTCATTCGCAATCCCTGTGATCGCGTTGGAATCTCATAATTATATTTACAGTGCAAATATTGGTCTGTGGCTTATTCGCATTATTACGCGGTTCTTGACTGGGAAAATTTCTGAGCAACTCTTTGATAGTGGTCAGATTCCGCTACTATGTGCCCGGGTTCCTTCCAACAAGTGAAACCTAGGAGCGAAGCGGCGCTGCGAGCGCGCTTCAGGGCATGAAGAGAGGTTTGAGAGTTACATGAAACGCGGACCATTTATCGCCGGAGTGGGCCTGCTCGGCGTCATCGCGCTGGTGCCCGCACTGATTCCCAGTGCGGTCGCGGCCGACGGACAGTACGGCGCGACCGTCCCCTACACGCGATACGAGGCCGAGGAGGCGAGTCGTTCCGACGGGGCGACGCTTGAGCGCTCCGACGACCTCGAATCGACGGCCATTGAGGCCTCGGGACAGTCCTATGTGGCACTCACGAGCAAGGATGCCTCCCTGGACTTCGTCGCGACGACCGCAGCCAACGCCCTCGACCTGCGCTTCACCCTGCCCGATCACACCTCCGGTCGTGTTGACGTGCGCGTCAACAACGAGACCGTCGCGACCCTCGACCTCTCCTCCGAGACCGCCTGGCAGTACGTCGGCGGCGACCACGTGTACGACGAGCCAGGAGAAGGCACGAAGGCGCGCTTCCGTTTCGATGAGGTGCACACACTCCTGGGGCGCCAGATCCAGAAGGATGATCATATTCAGATCGTCAAGGTTGGCGACGATCAGAACGCCTACGGCATCGACTTCGTCGAGCTCGAGCAGGCCGCGCCCGCCATCGAGCGTCCCGAAGGTGCCGTGAGCGTGGCCGACTACCAGGGAGCCAAGCCCGGCGACGGCGTCGACGACTCCGATGCGCTTATCTGGGCCATGAACCAGGCTGCGGCCACCTCCAAGACCGTCTACATTCCCGCGGGTACGTGGGAGTTTGGCCGCAAGATCGGCCTGGACCACTCCGGCCTGACGATCCAGGGCGCGGGCATGTGGCACACCAACGTGCGCTTCACCTCCGACCAGGCTGGCGGCGGTGGCTTCGTCTTCAACCGCGGTGTGGGCGGCGTGACCATGACCGACTTCTACATGTCTTCGAACCTGACGTCTCGCTTCGGTGAAAAGGCGCAGTACAAGGGCTTCGCTGGCTCGGCCGGTGCGAACACCCGCGTCGCCAACGTGTGGGTCGAGCACTTCGAGTGCGGCTTCTGGATGGGCGACTACGTGGATGCCAGCCAGATGACCTACACCGACGGCATGGTTATTGAAAACGCGCGTATTCGCAACAACTTCGCGGATGGCGTCAACTTCGCGCAGGGCACTGCGAACTCCACGGTTCGTAACTCCTCGGTGCGCGGCAATGGTGACGATGGTCTGGCCTCGTGGTCGAGCATCGACACGTCCACCAACAGCCAGGCGCGCATCGCCGAGCGCAACTCCTTCGTGGGCAACACTGTCGAACTGGGCTGGCGAGCCTCCGCCATCGGGCTCTTCGGTGGCAAGTCCCACGTCATCAAGGACAACCTCATCGTCAATAACTTCTCCGGTGCGGGTATTCGCCTGAACACTGTGTTCGACGGTCACAACTTCGACCTCAACACGGACGGCGGCATCTCGATCTCGCACAACAAGCTCGTGCGCTCGGGCACCACGGATGACTTCTACGGAAACACGCGCGGCGCGATCGACTTCCAGGAAGCGAAGGGCGACATTCGTAACGTCACCGTCTCGGACAATCTCATCGTGCGCCCCTACGCCGAGGAGATCCGCGCGGACTTCGGCCTGGGCCAGGATGCTCTGTCCGCTCGTGGCATCACGCTGCGCGACAATAAGCGCGACGACGAGGCCATGGACACTGCGCAGGCGACAATCGTCAACCATGTGCTGGTGGGGGATCAGGTCGTGCGCACCGTTCCCGAGACGGAGAACTACAGCCTCTACTGGTACCAGCGCGACGAGCGCGGCGCTCACGGCACGATCAACCGCTACTGGGTCTCCAAGGCGGACGGCGTGGCCATTACGCCCGACATGGAGTACTCCGTCGAGGGTGGTAAGCGCGTCTACAACGTGACCCTCGCTGACCTGCCCCAGTATCTGCCGACGTCGACCGACTTCTCTGGATCCTACGACTATGTCGCCGATCTGGAGCGCTCGCAGCCCGCAGATGACGGCACGACGATCGTGATCCGCTTCTGGTCTGCGAAGTGATCGCTTCCTGACTGACTGCTCTGGTCCACAAGCGCCCGCGCTGCTCCTCGGTGGCGCGGGCGCTTCGGCGTCTTTGTGTGGGTCAGGCAAGGGTTGCCACACCGGCGCAGCACAGGCTCACCTACCCGAATTACGCAAAAGAAATGAAGGTTTTATTTACGTAATTAGTAATGTCAAAAGTTCGTAAATGAGCCTCGGAAGAGGAGCTGCAAACATTGGAGTTGCAACGAAAAACCCTTTCTTTTGCACATGTTGCGAAAAGGCGTATCACTGGAGTCAACAGCGCGGCCAACCCGGTCGCGACCGGCCACATTGAAGCCCCTCGGGGCCACGTTGAAAAGGACACTCCAATGGCAGATATGCCCCGCATCCTCGACTGCTCCGTTCTCGACTGCTCCTACAACAAGGAGAAGAACTGCGGAGCCGCCGCGATCACCGTCGGCTACTCCTCCTCCTGCACGACCTTCATCCCGCTGACCGTCAAGGGCGGCCTCGCCAAGGCCGAGACCTTCGTCGGCGCCTGCCAGAAGGCCGACTGCACCCACAACAACGCCCTCGAGTGCACCGCCGCCTCCATCTCGGTCGGCGCGGGCACCGCGGACTGCCTCTCCTACGAGGCGCGCTGAGCGCACCACACGCGAACGAGGCCGTGGCGGGAATACCTGCCACGGCCTCGTCGTATGTTCGGCGCAGATGGGGGAGCGGGCCTCGAGCTATGCGCCAGAGTGGGCCTGCCCCGCGCTCTCGTCCCCGAGCGGATCGGAGGTCAGTGCTCCTCGCCCGCGCGCACCCGCAACGTGGGGCGCGGGCTCAGGCCACGCTGGCCGTTCCAAATGAGGTTGACGACGTGGGCGGCGACCTCGTCCTTCTTCATGCGCCGATCATCCAGCCACCACTGGCCGACCTGTGCGATGAGGCCGACGAGCATCTGCGCGTACAGGGGAGACCAGGTGGCGTCGAAGTCTGAACGCTTGAACTGCTCGGCGATGATGTGCTCGACGCTGACGGCCACGTCACCCATGACGGAGGAAAACGATCCCGCCGTGCGATCCGAGGGTGCGTCGCGCACGAGCACGCGGAATCCGTCCGTGTTGCGCTCGATGTAGTCCAGCAGACCCAGCGTGGCGTTCTCCAGGATCAGGCGCGGACGCTCGGAGGACTCCAGGGAGGACTGGAGGGAGGCAATCAGGGCCTGAACCTCACGGTCGACAATGACGGCATACAGACCTTCCTTGCCGCCAAAGTGCTCGTAGATGACGGGCTTGGAGACTTTCGCTCGGGCGGCGATCTCCTCGACGCTGGTTGCCCCGAACCCCTTTTCGGCGAACAGGGAGCGCCCCACGGCAACCAGCTGCTCGCGGCGTGCGAAGCCGCTCATCCGTGTCCTCTTCTCAGCCATGCATCCAGTATCACACGGGACGAGGCCGGGGCGGGGTGGGCGTTCCGCGCGCGGGGGAGTGGCGCGTTTGAAAGCGTGGGAGTGGTCCGGGTATTATCACCGTGGACGCATTCCGCCTTGGTGTAACGGCAGCACAGAGGTTTTTGGTGCCTTTAGTCTAGGTTCGAATCCTAGGGGCGGAGCGATCGGACCCGTTGGGGTCCGTTAACCCTTTGAGGAGGAATATGTCTCGCCCCGCCGCCGTCATCGTCCTGGCCGCCGGTCAGGGAACGCGCATGAAATCCGCCCTCCCGAAGGTCGTGCATCCCCTCGCTGGCCTGTCCATGATCGGACACGCTCTGCGCGCGGCTCACGGCCTCGACCCCGAGCATCTGGTTGCGGTCGTGCGTCACCAGCGCGAGGTGGTCGCCGCCGAGATCGCGCGCGTCAGCCCGGCCGCCATCATCGCCGACCAGGACGAGATTCCCGGCACCGGACGAGCTGTCCAGTGTGGCCTCGCGGCCCTGGACGGCGCCGTCGCGCCCGCGCCCGGCACTATCGTCGTCACGTACGGCGATGTGCCTCTCTTGTCCACGGATACCCTGGCCCAGCTGGTCGCCACCCACGAGGAAGCGGGTCATGCTGTCACCGTCTTGACCTCGCGCGTCGAGGATCCCACCGGCTACGGACGCATCATCCGTGACGCATCGGGCACGGTCACCGCGATCGTCGAGCAGCGCGACGCGACGCCCGAGCAGGCCGCCATCAACGAGATCAATGCGGGCATCTACGCGTTCGACGCCCAGTTCCTGCGCGAGTCCCTGGCCTCCCTGGGGACCGACAACGACCAGGGCGAGGTCTACCTGACCGACGTGCTGGCCGCCGCCGCGCCCGCCGGGCGCACCGCTGGCGCCCTCGAGCTCACCGACCACTGGCAGAGCGCGGGCGCGAACGACCGTGTCCAACTCGCCGAGCTGGGCGCCGAGCTCAACAAGCGCATCTGCGAGGCGCTCATGCGCTCCGGCGTCACCATCGTCGATCCGGCCTCCACCTGGGTCGATGTCGACGTGAGGGTCGGTGCAGACACCACGATCTACCCCGGCACCTGCCTGAGGGGTACCACAAGCGTTGGGGGTAACTGTGAAATCGGTCCTAACGCCACACTGATTGATGCGGAAATCGGGGACCGAGCTGTGGTTCCCACCGCGTGGATCGGTCAGGGCTGCGTTGCAGCCGATACGATGGTTAAGCCATACGCCACCATCGGCACACTGATCGCGGCGCCTCGCGCCTGATCCAACACAAGGAGAGACAACCGCATGAGCGGACTGGTGACCACCGGAGAGAAGAACCTCGTCCTCGTTTCTGGACGAGCTCACATGGACCTGGCTCACGCCGTGGGCGAGGAAATCGGATGTGGGGTTTCGCCGGTGACGGCCTACGACTTCGCCTCCGGCGAGATTTACGTGCGCTTCAACGAGTCTGTTCGCGGCGCCGACGTGTTTGTCCTGCAGTCCATCGCGGGCGACATCAACAAGTGGATCATGGAGCAGTTCATCATGATTGATGCTGCCAAGCGTGCCTCCGCCAAGCGCATCACCGTGGTCGCTCCCTTCTACCCCTACTCGCGCCAGGACAAGAAGCACCAGGGTCGTGAGCCCATCTCGGCGCGCCTGATGGCTGACCTGTACCGCAGTGCCGGTGCCGACCGCATCATGAGTGTGGACCTGCACGCCTCGCAGGAGCAGGGCTTCTTCGACGGTCCGGTTGACCACCTGTTCGCCATGCCGGTCCTCGTGGACTACGTGCGCGGCCGTGTCGACCTGTCCAACACGGCCATTGTCTCCCCGGATGCAGGCCGCATCCGCGTTGCCGAGAAGTGGTCGAAGAAGCTGGGCGGCGCACCCCTGGCCTTCGTCCACAAGACCCGCGACACGACTCGCCCGAACGTCGCCGTCGCGAACCGCGTCGTCGGCGAGGTCGCTGGCAAGGAATGTGTCCTGGTTGACGACATGATCGACACCGCCGGCACGATCACCGAGGCCATCAAGGTCCTCAACGATGCCGGCGCCAAGAAGGTCATCGTCGTGGCCACCCACGGCATCCTCTCAGACCCCGCCACCAAGCGCCTGTCCGAGTCCGGCGCTGCCGAGGTCGTCGTCACCGACACCCTGCCGATCCCCGCTGAGAAGCGCTTCGAGCAGCTCACCGTCCTCTCCATCGCGCCGCTCCTGGCCCGCGCGATCCACGAGGTCTTCGAAGACGGTTCGGTCACATCCCTGTTTAACTGACCATTTCCCGCTTCACATCCGCCCTCGCCGTGAGGTACCCTGTTGGGGTTGCTCCGGCGAGGGCGGATCCGTATCCGCCGTTATCGACAGGGCCTGAATTGATGCGCGCCGCGCTTCCTTCACTCTGCCGACACCGACGCCGGACCTGAGATGCGAAGGAAAACACATGAGCGACAACCCCGTCCTGCTTGCCGAAGAGCGTTCCGAGTTCGGTAAGGGTGCTGCCCGCCGCGCCCGCCGCGCAGGCAAGGTCCCCACGGTCCTGTACGGCCACGGCGAAGAGCCCCGTCACCTCGACGTTCCCGGCCACGACCTCTTCCTCATCGTCCGCGGCAACAAGAACGCGCTCGTTGAGCTCAAGATCGACGGCAAGTCCCAGCTCGCCCTCGTCAAGGACGTTCAGGTTCACCCCGTGCGCCGCGACATCCTGCACGCCGACTTCCAGGCCGTCAAGGCCGGCGAGAAGGTCGACGTCGAGGTCCCCGTCGTCGTCGTCGGCGAGCCCGTGCCCGGCACCGTCCACTCCCTGGAGGAGTTCACCATCCTGGTGAAGGCCCCCGCCACCTCCATCCCCGAGCACGTCGAGGTCTCCATCGAAGGCGTCGAGGCCGGCTCTGCTGTGCACGTCTCCGACCTGAAGCTGCCCGCTGGCGTTGAGGTCGAGCTCGACGCCGAGACGGTCATCCTGTCCGTCCAGGAAGCCGCCGCTGAAGAGGCCGAGGAAGCCCCCGCTGAAGAGGCTCCCGCCGAGGGCGACGCCGAGTGACACTCGCGTAGCACACGCTTTCCACGAGGGGGCGAGGCCAGTGCCTCGCCCCCTCGTCGTATCTGCGATACTGGGGGCATGAGTGACCTCCACGTGATCATCCCCGCCGGCGGCGCCGGCACCCGCCTCTGGCCGCTGTCGCGGCGCCGCCGCCCCAAGTTTCTCCTCGACCTGGCCGGTACGGGCCGCACCCTCCTGCAAGGCACGGTGGACCGTCTGGCTGAGTCGGCCTCGTCGGTGACCATCGTGACCGGAGCAGCGCACCGCGACGGCGTGCTTGCCCAGCTGCCCGAGTTCGCCTCTTCGCAGGACCGCACCCTCCTCATCGAGCCGTCGGGCCGCGACTCCATGGCCGCGATTGGCCTGGCCGCCTACGTCGTGCGCGAGCGCTTCGGGGAGGACGCCATCGTCGGCTCGTTCGCCGCAGATCACCTGATCGCCCGCCCCGAGCTGCTGCGCAGCGCCGTCGAGACCGCGATTGACGCCGCGCGCCAGGGCTACGTCGTCACGATCGGCCTGACGCCCACCGAGGCCTCGACCGCCTACGGGTATATCGCCCCCGGCCCGCAGTTGAGCGACGGGGACGAGGCCGGGGCCCCCAGCGCTCAGGCGAGGGCCCGCCGGGTCGCTGAGTTCGTCGAAAAACCCGACGCCGAGACGGCCGCGCGCTATGTGTCGGCGGGCTACCTGTGGAACGCCGGCATGTTCATCATGTCCGCGGGCGTTCTGGCCTCCCACCTGGCCCGGCTCATGCCCGACCTGCACGCCCGCCTGGAGACGATCGCGCGCACGTGGGGCACCCCCGCGTTCGAGGCGACCCTCGAGGAGAACTGGCCGCACCTGACGAAGATCGCCATCGACCACGCGATCGCCGAGCCCGTCGCCGCCGACGGGGGAGTGGCCGTCGTACCCGCCAACGCGCAGCTCGGCTGGACGGACCTGGGGGACTTCGAGGCCCTGACCGGCATCGCGGCCGCCGCGGGTGGCCTCGGCGAGGCAATCCGCGTCGATTCCGAGGGCGCCGCGGTCTACGGGACCACCGGTGAGGAGGGCCCGCTCGTCGCCCTCGTCGGCGTGCCCGACGTCGCGGTAGCCCTGACCCCCGACGCCATCCTCGTCACCCGACTCGATCGCGCGCAGTCCGTTAAGGCCGTCGTCGACACGCTCGCGCACAGCGGTCGCTCCGACCTGCTCTGAGGCCAGCGCACAGGCGGCGCGAGATGACGCGTTCCGCGCCCACGCCTTGCGCCGCCTGCGGCTTTTCGTGTCCGGGTGAGGTGCACCGCCCCGGGCGGCGGTCGGCGCACTGTGGCTGGTACCGTGATGGGCAGAAAGACGCCCCGACGAAAGGCATCAGACGTGAATAAGCGGACCCTCGCCGCCCTCACTACTACGGCCACGGCTGCCGCCCTGGTCATGAGCGCCTGCTCTCAGGCACCCAGCGCCACACCGGCCACCTCCGCAAAGATCTGCGCCGCCACATCGCACGCCGACGCTGCCACCGACCCCGCGGCGACCGCCCTCGCTGGCGCCGCCAATAAGTTGTCGATCGCCTACGAAGCGGCGTCCGGCGACGGCGCCCCGGCCTCGCTTGTGGCAGCTGGCTGCACCCTGATCGTCGGCACCGACTCGACCGTGGCCGTCTCCATGTCCGACGCCGCGCGCGCTAACCCGAAGGTCCGTTTCGCGCTCGTCGGTGCCTCGTTCACGGATGCGAAGGGCAACCCCGCCTCCCTCAAGAACGGCTCCGTCGTCAACGTCAAGGCCTCGGAGGCCGCCTACCTGGCCGGATACGCCTCGGCTGGCATGACCACGACGGGCACGCTGGCTGTCATCGGCGGGTCGCGCGACAACGTCACCAGCTCCCAGATGGATGCTTTCGCGGAAGGCGTCGACGCCTACAACCTGGCCAAGGGAACCTCGATCACCATCCTGGGCTGGAACAACGGGACGAAGGAAGGCACCTACGTCGACAGCGCCGAGCAGGTCGAGGCCACCACCGCCGATTTCATCGCCCAGGGCGCCGACATCATCCTGCCTATCGCCGGTGACAACAACGTGGGCGCCGCCCGCGCCGTCACGGCGGCGGCGAACCCGATGGTGCGCCTGGTGTGGACGGGCCTGACGAAGGACGACCTCAAGGGCCTGACCCGCGACGAGGCCGCCTCCACCGAGGAGGTCATGTCGGGCCAGTCCGGCGCGCAGTCCGCTTCACCCGTGGTCGAGCAGGTTGACACCCAGTCCTTCTCGGACGCGTTCAGCTATATCCAGATCACCGACGCCGTGCGCTCCACCATCGGCGCGCCCGTCCTGACCGGCATCGTCCTGGACTACTCCACCGCCATGGACACCCTTGTGTCCGAGGCCATTGAGGGCAAGCCCGCGTCGACCGTCCCGGTGTCCCTGGCTTCCGGTGGCGTCATCCTGACCGGCTTCGGCGCCTACACGCCGATGCTCTCCTCCGACCTCAAGCTGGGCCTGTCCGACATGGCTGGCCAGATCGAGACGGGCGGCATGGTCATCTCCACGCCTTTCGACGTGTGAGCTGATTCCGCGAGACGTTCGTGCCCCGGGCCGTCAGGCTCGGGGCACGACTGTGTGCGCGTGTTCGCGCCGGGGCTGGCCTAGATCGCCAGGTCAAGGGGCAGGTCGGCGATGTCGCGCAGCCGCTGCCCGTCGATCAGGTTGTCCAGCGTCTTCGTGGCCTCGGCGTTGTCCGAGGCGTGGGTGGCCTCCACCAGCTCGGGCAGGGCGACGTGGTACATCGTGTCGATGTCGCCCGTTCCCAGGGCCAGCGACGCCAGACGCGAGGGTGCTGGCTCGCCGGTGACGACCACGATGTGGGGCGTGCGGCCCTTGCGATTGCGGATCAGGTTCAGCGCTTCGGAGCGAGCGTTCTGGGCGCGGTCCGAGCGCAGGGTCCACTTGCACGAGACGACGGCGTGCACGATCGGGGAGGATTGGTTACGTGCCAGCAACGGGGAATACTGGGCGGCGCTGCCGACCGCGATTCCCGCCTCTTCGAGTTCCCGGTTCGTGATCGGCGAGCGAACGAGGAGAACGTCGGGCGAAATGTCGTAGGAGTTGCCCAGTACGGTCGCCAGTGTGGGGTTGCGCGCGATGGCCTCGGCCAGCTCATCCAGGTGGCGGTAGGGCTCGTAGTGCGCCAGGAACTGGCCCTGTCGGGAGCTGCCGACGTTGAGGACCTCCCAGCGGCCCGGACGCAGCGCCGACATGTGGGGGAAGGAGTCGCACAGGAAAGCGGAGACGGCCTCCTCGAAGTTCTTTCCCGCGCGCTGCCCGTCGAGCTTACGCATGCCGCTGGGGGCGCCCAGGCGCTGGGCGACCGCCAGCGCCAGCTGGCACGAGAGGCGCTGGTTCTTGTCCGCATTGCTCGCCACGCCGTCGGCGTTGATCGACAGGGTGCCCGACTCCGTCAGGTGGCGGTGGAAGAGAGCACGCTGCTCGGCCAGGTTGACGCTCATGCGACGGCCTCGCCTGAGGCCGACGAGGCGTTCAACACGGAGGCGATCCGCTCGCCGACTGCGCGCGCGACGGGCGGCGGGAATGCGTTGCCAACCTGGCGATACGCGTTGGTCTTTGCCCCCGTGATCGTCCAGTCGTCAGGGAAACCCTGGATGCGGGCGGTCATGCGAACGGTCAAGCGCGGGTCGCCCTGGAAATCGGGGTCGGGGGCCTCGGGTGCGATCGTCGAACCGTTGACGCCCAGCTCAGCCCATGCGCGTCGGGCGCGCGTGGGCCCCAGGTCGGGGCCACCGTGCTTCTTAGAGCCGCCCACGAGGGTCGGCGCGATGCGGTTGGCGCGCTTGGCCCATTCCTGCGCGCCCTTCCAGCCGCGCGCCGCCATCAGGTCGACGAGGGTCTGGCCGACCGTGGGCGCATCCTGCGGGGACGGCTCGGGGTACTCAAAGGAGGCCTCGATGTCGTCGCGCAGACCCACGGCGATGACGCGCGGGCGCAGCTGGGGGACGCCGAAGTCGGAGGCCTGCAGGAGCTTCCACTGCAGGCCGTAGCCGATCTCGCGCAGGTGCTCCTCGACGTCCGCGCGATACTGCGCGAACTTGGGATCCAGCAGGCCGCGCACGTTCTCAATCATGATGGCTCGCGGGCGCACGACGCGCACGAGCTCGATCATGGCGGGAAAGAGGTCGCGTTCGTCGTCGGGGCCCAGCTGCTTGCCCGCGTAGGAGAAGGGCGGGCAGGGCACGCCTCCGGCGACCAGGTCGACCCCGGCGTACTCGTGCGCGTGCTCCTTGATCCAGGGGACGACGTCGCCCTCGATGACGTTCCAGCTCGGACGGTTTTCGCGCAGCGTGTTGCAGGCGTGGTGATCGATTTCGACGACGGCCACGTGATCGAATCCGGCCTGCTCCAGTCCGAGCGCCTGTCCGCCCGCACCTGCACAGATCTCAATCGATGTCAGGGCCATGTCCCACCTTCCGCCGCTGTGTCTACCGGACGATTGTAGGGGAGGGGCGGATGGGGTGCGCCGATCGAAGCGCCGCACGGCGGGTGGCAGCGGGGTGTTCTCACTCATACGTGCAGGCTAGGGACAGCCGTGCTCATCTGCGTCCCGCGTGGGTTGTCGGGGACGAGGCCGGGGCGCCGCGGGCGGTTAGCGCGCGGTCATGAGAGCAAGGGCCGCGCCCGCGGTGATCGCGTCGGCGTCCAGCACGAAGGCCGGGTCGACGCAGTACTGGCCGGGGCCGGAGGGCGCCGCGGGATTCGTCGTCAGGGCGTGCGCCAGGCACTGACGCACCGCGTCCTCGGGCAGGGAGGAGGCCAGAGTGCGACCGTCGGTGGACACGCTCAGGGCCAGGCCCGCCCCGGCCTCGTCGATGGGGACTCCCAGGCGCTCCAGCAGGGTGGCCAGGAGGCCCGAGGCCTCGTCCACGCGCACGGGCACCGGCGAGCGAGACCCCAGGTCAGACAGGCGCGAGACGGCTCGGTCCACGTAGGCGCCGATCATACCCTCGCCCACGAACTCCCAGCCGCCTTCGGCGCGCGGGAGGGCGGGGTCCTCGCCCAGCCCGGCCACGGCCTGGTCGATGAGGGCCAGCTCGGTCTCGGAAGCGGGGGCGCCCTCGCGTGTACGCTCCACCGCGCGCCCGCCGAGGTAGATGAGTGCCTCGCCGCTGGCGCGCACATAGACGGCGCCGTCGGCCATCACCATGCGTACCGCGAAGGCTGTCAGCGGCGCGGGCAGAGCGCGTGGCATGAGGAGGGCGTGGCCGTTGGCCGCCTCGATGATCGCGGCGCCGTCGCGGGCCAGCTCGTCGCAGCGCGGATCCTCGTAGCCGATGATGAGGCGGAAACGACCCCGCGTCGCAGAGGCGAGGAAGGAAGTGATACCCGCGAACAGGGACGGGCCAGCAGAGCGTGTCATGTGTTGAGAGTAACACCGTGTCTCGGGTGCGGAAAGCGGAGAGGCGCGGCGCTCCCACCCCGCGCGTTCGGGCAGCCGCGTGACGCAGGTGGGGGAGCGCGCCGCTATCCTGGGGGCAGCGATGAAGGAGGAAACATGCAGCTGACGGACACAACGGACGCTCTTTCGCTGACGCGCCAGATGATCGACATCCCCTCGGAGTCGGGCAATGAAGGGCCGCTCACGGACGCGGTCGAGGCCGCCCTGCGCGATGCGGGCTTCGGGACCGTGGACGCCCTGGAGATCCTGCGCGACGGGGACGCCGTGTGCGCGCGGACCCACCTCGGCCTGGCCGATCGCGTCGTTCTGGCGGGGCACCTGGACACGGTGCCGATCGCCGACAACGTGCCCGGGCGCACCGAGGTCCGCGACGGCGTTGAGGTCGTGTGGGGGCGCGGCTCGGTCGACATGCTCGCCGGCTGCGCGGCCGCGCTCGCGCTCGCGTGCGAGGCCGGGGCTGCGATCGCGGGCGGCGCGCAGCAGGTGCTGACCTCGGACGTCACCTGGATTTTCTACGACCATGAGGAGGTCGCCTCGCATCTGAACGGCCTGGGCCGCATCCAGCGACGCTTCCCCGACTGGTTGGCGGGCGACCTGGCGCTGTTGGGTGAGCCGACGGCCGCGCAGGTCGAGGGTGGCTGCAACGGGACACTGCGCGTCATTGCGCACTTCCCGGGGCGGGCCTCGCACTCGGCGCGCGCCTGGATGGGCGTGAACGCGATCCACGCGATGGCCCCCGTCATTGAGCGCATCGCCGCCTACGGAAACCCCGTCGAGGTGGTCGACGGCCTCGAGTTCCGCGAATCGCTTTCGGTCGTGCGCGTCGAGGGCGGCATCGCGAACAACGTGATCCCCGAGGTGGCCTCCATGACCGTCAACTACCGCTTCGCGCCCTCCAAGCGTGCCGACGACGCCCTGGAGTGGGTGCGCGGCCTCTTTGAGGGCACCGGCGCAACCATCGACGTCGACGACCTGTGCGAGGGCGCCAGGCCCGGCGCGGATTCTCCCGTCGCTGAGCGTTTCTTGTCCGTTGCGCGCGCTCGCGCCGCCGAGGCCGGGGTTGAGCTGGGTCTGTCCGCCAAGGTTGGGTGGACCGACGTCGCCAGGTTTACGCAGGTGGGGGTCCCCGCGATGAACTTTGGCCCCGGGGATCCTCTGCTTGCCCACACGCGCGACGAACATACGCCGGTATCGGATATTGTCAGGGTGCACGACACCCTGCGTGCATTCCTGCTCGCGCAGTAGCGAGCGCTCACGCGCGCGTGGCGCGCACCCTCGTTGACCGGGAGGAAACGATCATGAGTACCCCTGAAGAGACCTACCGCCGCGGATCCGTCGTCCTGCGTGGGGACCAGATCCCGCGTCTGACGGCCGATGCGTCGCTGCTCCAGACCGAGCACAGCTCCGACTGGAAGCACACTGACCCCTGGCGCGTCCTGCGCATCCAGTCCGAGTTCGTGGAAGGCTTCGAGGCCCTGGCGAAGGTTGGCCCCGCCATCTCCGTGTTCGGCTCGGCCCGCACGAGCCCGGATGACCCCCTCTACGAGTGCGCTCGGCGCATCGGCGAGCTGCTGGTCGAGCGCGGCTACGCGGTCATCACGGGCGGCGGGCCGGGCATGATGGAGGCCGCGAACCGCGGCGCGTGGGAGGCCGGCGGCACGTCCGTGGGCCTGGGCATCGAGCTGCCGCACGAGCAGAGCATGAACCGGTGGGTAAACCGCGGCGTGAACTTCCGCTACTTCTTTGCCCGCAAGACCATGTTCGTCAAGTACTCCCAGGGCTTTATCGTCATGCCGGGCGGTTTTGGCACGATGGATGAGCTCTTTGAGTCGGCGACCCTGGTTCAGACCGGCAAGATTCGTTCCTTCCCGCTGGTGCTCGTCGGCACTGCCTATTGGTCGGGCCTGGTCGACTGGATTCGCTCCTCGATGGCCGATGCGGGCATGATCTCGCCCGGAGACGTCGACCTGCTGCACGTCGTGGACGATCCGGAGGAGGCGGTGCGCCTGGCCACGGGTGCCTAGTAGATGTTACGGCTTTGTGAGGGGCGCTGAAGAGGAATTATCGCAGGATTGTCAGACTTAATTGATCGCTCGGCCTATTTTGTGGGTGTGATGCTGGGCGACCTGTCAAGGAAAGTGCGCGGTTTTCCGGTAAGATTGATGGGTGTGCCGCCGCAGGTGGCGGCGGTGCTACTCTGAGAGGAGTCCTCAACATGGCAGCGATGAAACCTCGCACGGGGGATGGTCCCCTCGAAGCGACCGCGGAAGGTCGCAGCATTGTCGTGCGGATCCCCACCGAAGGGGGCGGCCGCCTCGTTATCGAAATGAGCCCGCAGGAAGCCCAGGACCTGGCTGAGGTTCTGACGTCGGCGATCTAAGGCGACATAACGGCGGTGGGACAGGCCTGGCCTGTCCCACCGCTTTGTTATCTCTGGTGCGCCGCTCCCAGCGGCGATAGAGCGCGTCTCTCAGCGCTTGACGGCGACCGCCAGGCCGTCGCCGACGGGCAGCAGAGCGGGCACGAATTCTTCAGAGTCACGCAGGTAGTTGACGACTTCGCGGGCGACGACGGTGCGGGCGTCGCGGCGGGCGGGGTCGGCCACCTGGTCGTGCCACAGGGCATGGACGAAGGCGATGGTGCCGCCGGGGCGCAGGATGCGCACGGCGTGATCCAGGTACTGCGGGGTCTCGTCGAGGTCCCCGTCCAGGACGACCATGTCGTAGCCGCGCGCGGCCATGCGGGGCAGCACGTCGAGGGCACGCCCGGCGATCAGGCGCGTGCGGTGGGAAGACAGGCCGGCGGCGGCGAAGTTGCGGCGTGCGTGGCCCAGTAGCTCGGACTCGACGTCGATGGTCGTCAGGACGCCGTCGGGGGCCATACCGTCAAGGAGCCACAGGCCGGACACTCCGGCGCCCGTGCCCACCTCGAGGACGGCTCGCGCGCCCGCGACAGCGGCGAGCATACGCAGGGCGGCTCCGGTACCAGAGGACACGGGGGAAGCTCCAAGCTCGGATGCGACAGCGCGCGCGGCGGTCAGAGCGTCGCTCTCCGCCACGTAATCTTCGGTGTACACCCAGGTCTGGGCCTTATCCGCCATCTGTGATCCTCACGTTTCCTCGGTCGCCACAGCAAGGTGCGTCCACGTGTGTGCGCCCCTCTCCAGGCATCAGGGTACAGGCGAGGGGCGACAGGGGCGCGTTGGCGCTCCGATCTCCCGCGAAAAACGTGACGACAGCGCTGAGAAGTGCATCCGGCAAGCCCTCGAAAAAGGAACGAGGACCCCACAACGCAACCACGGCCTCGTCGGTGAGGACGAGGCCATGGCGAGGAGCGCTGTCGCGGGCGTCAGTGCTGGATGGGGGAGACCCCGAGGGGGCGCCCCGCCAGGCCGCGGTTCGTCGAGGCCAGGGTTGCGCCCAGCGAGGTCAAGACCTCGGCGGCGGGGCCGGAGGCCACGGCCACGGGCTCGCCGCGGTCGCCGCCCTCACGCAGGGCGATGTCGAGGGGCACCTGGGCCAGGAGCGGCACGTCGTAGCCGAGCTGGGCGGTCAGGCGGGCAGAGACGGACTCGCCGCCGCCCGCGCCGAAGATCTCCAGGCGAGAGCCGTCGGGCTGAGGCAGGAAGGACATGTTTTCGACGACGCCGATGACCTTCTGGTTCGTCTGGGCGGCGATGGAACCGGCGCGCTCAGCGACCTCGGCGGCCGCGACCTGCGGGGTCGTCACCACGAGGATCTCCGAGTTAGGCAGCAGCTGCGCGATCGAGATCGCGACGTCGCCCGTGCCCGGAGGCATGTCGATGAGCAGAACGTCCAGGTCGCCCCAGAACACGTCCGCGAGGAACTGCTGGAGGGCGCGGTGGAGCATGGGGCCGCGCCAGATGACGGCCTGGCCGTCGGGCACGAACATGCCGATCGAGATGACCTTGACGCCCCCGGCGCCCACGGGCGGGATCATCATGCCGTCGATGACCTGCGGGTCGTGGTCGACGCCGAGCATGCGGGGGATGGAGAAGCCGTAGATATCGGCGTCCATGACGCCGACCTTGAGGCCCTGCGCGGCCAGCGCGGCGGCCAGGTTCGCGGTCATGGAGGACTTGCCGACGCCGCCCTTACCGGAGGTGACGGCGATGACGCGGGTCAGGGAGTTGGGGCGGGAGAAGGGGATTTCGCGCTCGGGGCGTCCGCCGTTGAGCTTTTCGCGCAGCGCCTTCTTCTGGGCCTCGTCCATGACGCCCATCTCGACGGAGACGTTTTCGACGCCGTCGATGGCGCCCACGCGTTCCTTCACGTCGTTGGTGATCTGGGTGCGCAGGGGGCATCCGGCGGTGGTGAGCAGGACCTTGACGGCGACGGAGGAGCCGTCGATGGTGACCAGGTCGGGGGTCACCATGTTCAGGTCGGTGATGGGGCGACGGATCTCGGGGTCGATGACCTGGCCGAGAGCGTCCATGACGGATTCAAGCGTGACTGGCATGGAGACCACTCTACTGGCCGGGGCGCCCATCTTCTAGAGGACGTTAGTCGGCTTGAGAGTGTCCTTCGGTGTCCCGGGTGGCGTCCGCGTCCGTGCCCGAGGCCTTGGCTGCGTCCGCGGCGATCTCTGCTCGCAGGTCTTCGAGCATGTCGCGCAGTTCGGAGCGCACGAAGTCGCGCGTGGCGACGTCTTGGAGGGCCAGGCGCAGGCCGGCGATCTCGCGGGCAAGGTACTCGGTGTCGGCGAGGTTACGCTCCGCGCGAAGACGGTCCTGCTCGGCCACGACGCGGTCGCGGGCGTCCTGGCGGTTCTGCGCGAGCATAATCAGCGGGGCCGAGTACGAGGCCTGGGTCGAGAACGCGAGGTTCAGGAGGATGAAGGGGTAGGGGTCCCAGGCGGCTTTCTCGCTGATGCCGGCGAGCATCAGGTTCGCGCCGATCCACGCGATGACGAAGATCGTCATGTAGAGGACGAACTTGGGTGAACCCATGAAACGGGCGGTGGCCTCGGCGAAGCGGCCGAAGCCGTCGCCGCCGCCCGACGAGCGGCGGAAGAACCACTGACGCTTGTCGATCGGGTTATCCAGACGATCAGCCATCGATGCTCCTTGCCATCATGCGGTCGGTCACGTCGTCGTCGAAGTCTCGCCAGTCCTCGGGCAACAGCTCGTCGAGGACGTCGTCGACCGAGACGGCGCCGTGTAAGTGCCCGTCCTCGTCGACGACGGGCAGGACCGTCAGGTTGTAGGTCGCCAGCAGACGCGTCACGGTCGCGATGTGCGCGTTGGGGTCCACGGACTCGATGTCGCGGTCCAGGATCGTGCCGAGCAGAGTCTGCGGGGGCTCGCGCAGCGCGCGCTGGATGTGCACCATACCCAGGTACTGGCCGGTTGGGGTCTCCTGGGGTGGGCGTGCGATGAAGGCGACGGTTGCGATCGAGGCCGGGATGTCCTCGCGTCGTACGGCAGCCAACATCTGCGCGACGGTCGCGTTCGGGCCGAAAATGACGGGCTCGGTGGTCATGAGCGAACCGGCGGTCGACTCGTCGTAGGTCATGAGTCGACGCACGTCCTCGGCCTCTTCGGGCTCCATGAGGGCCAGCAGGGACTGGGCCTGCGCGTCTGGCAGCTCGGCGACGAGGTCGGCCGCGTCGTCGGGCTGCATGACGTCCAGAACGTCGGCGGCTCGGGCGGCTTCCAGCGCGGAGACGATCGCGATACGGTCGTCGTTACCCAGCTCCTCGAGCACGTCGGCGAGGCGTGCATCCGTCAGCTGCATGGCGACTGCCATCTTGCGGTCCTGGGGGAGCGTGTGCATGAAGTCCGCCAGGTCCGCGGGGCGCATGTCCTCCGTGTACTGCACGAGCGCGGTCGCCGCCTGGTTTGAGTCGGTCTTGAGCAGGCCGGAGACCTCGGACACGTCCACGGTGAGGGTCTCGCCACTGCGCGTGAAACCGAGGGAGGACGTGCGCACGCGCTGGACGTGCAACGTGGAGATCACCCAGTCCTTGGGGCGGCGCTGGCGCATCGCGACGTCGAGGATGCGCACCTGGCCCGAGCCGTCGTTCATGGTGACGACGCGATCGAAGAGCTCGGAGAGGACGAGTGTCTCGATGGGACGCTGCGTGAACGAACGGATGTTGAGCAGGCCCGTCGTGATGACGGAACCGGACTCGATGGCGGTGACGCGAGTGAGAGGCAGGAAGACACGCTTACGCGGGCCGACCTCGACGACGAAGCCGATGACGTTGGCCTCGGATTTCAGCCGAAAGATGACAACGACATCGTGAATCTTGCCGACCTGGTCGCCCAAAGGGTCGAAAACACTAGTGCCAGCGAGCTTTCCGATGTAGACGCGCCGACTCTTGGTGCCTAGTTCAATAGATGCAATGCTCACTCTTCCATCTTAGGCTGGTGACCAGAGATGCGTACTGATGAGCCGGTCGCCGCATGAACAATGCGTTCTATGCCACCGAGGCCGGGGACGAAGGAGAAGAAATGGCTGTCGTGATGGACCCGCAGATGCCCACGGGCACCGAGGTTGGTTCGTACCAGAGCTACGCGCAGGCCCGCGCCGGTGTTGACTTCCTGTCCGATCACGGCTTTGACGTCGCCTCCATCACGATTGTCGGCACCGATCTGCACATGGTGGAGCGCGTTAAAGGGCGTCTGACGATCGCCCGCGCCTCCATGTCGGGTGCTTCCAGCGGTGCCCTGTGGGGTGCGCTGGCAGGCATGTTCATGTCGGCTGGGCAGAATGCGGGCGGTACGGGAGCGTGGGTGGCGGGTGGCATCTTCATCGGTGCACTGGTCGGCATGGCGCTGTCCGCGCTGGCCTTCATTGTGCGCGGGCGCAGCCGGGATCTGGTGTCCACTCAGCAGGTCGTGGCGCTTCGTTACGCGATCCTGGCCTCCGCTGACATCGATCAGGCCTTCGCGCTCCTTCAGCGCACGCCCGGCAACCAAGCGCGCCCCAAGCGCGCCCCGGAGAAGGCTGAGCGCCCCCGCAAGGACTCCGTGGGCTTCTTCCCGGACGGCCGCCCGCGCTTTGGTGCGGCGACCAGGGAGGGTGAGGTCCCCGGCGGTGCCGGGCAGCCCGCCGGCTCTGGCGCGTCCGCCGCGCACGAGGCCGTGGTGGCCTCGCCGGTCACGGCACCCGAGCCGTCGGCGACGCCCGCGCCGCAGACAGCCCCCCATGGGAGCCAAGCGGCCCACAGCGAGCCGACGCCAGATACGTACGAGGACGCCCCGGCCTCGTCCCCCGAGGGAGACCAGACCGAGGCGTCGGGAGAGCACCGCTAGGGCGCTCCACGCGAAGAGACGCTCAGCGGGCGCTTAACGCCCCTGGATGCGCGCGATCCACTCCTCAACGTCCGCGATCGTGCGCGGGATATCCTCGGAGATGCGCGTGACCGTGCCGTCGGCGTTCACCACGACGTCGTCTTCGATGCGCACGCCGATGCCCCGGTATTCCTCGGGGATCAGCAGGTCGTCGGCGCGGAAGTACAGGCCGGGCTCGATCGTGAAGACCATGCCCGGCTCGAGCAGCGCGCCCTGGTAGAGCTCGGCGCGGGCCTTCGCGCAGTCGTGCACGTCCAGGCCCAGGTGGTGGCTGGTGCCGTGCGGCATCCAGCGGCGGTGCTGCTGGCCGGTGGTGGCCAGGGATTCTTCCGGCGTGACGGGCAGGATGCCCCACTCATGCAGGCGGGCGGCGATGACCTCCATGGCGGCGTCGTGCACGTCCTTGAAGCGGCAGCCCGGCTCGTTGGCGCGGGCCAGGGCGGCCTCGCAGGCGTCGAGGACGGCCTGGTAGACGCGCGCCTGGACCTCGGTGAAGCGGCCGTTGACGGGCAGCGTGCGCGTGATGTCGGCCGTGTAGAGGGAGTCGACCTCGACGCCCGCGTCGACGAGCACCAGGTCGCCTTCGCGAACCTCGCCGTCGTTGTCGATCCAGTGCAGGGTGTTCGCGTGGTTGCCCGAGGCGGCGATGGTCTCGTATCCCTCGCCGTTGCCCTCCTCGCGGGCGACGGCCGCAAACGCGCCCTCGATGACGCGTTCGCCGCGACGGTGGCCAACGGCGCGGGGCAGGACGCGGATGATGTCCTCGAAGCCGGCCTTGGTGACCTCGACAGCGCGGATCATTTCGTCGAGCTCGAAGGCGTCCTTGATGAGGCGGATCTCGGAGAGGTGTTCCTCGAAACGCTCGTCGTCTTCGCGCGCTTCCTCGCTGGCCGGCAGCCCAGCCTGTGTGCGCACCTCGTTCACCATCGCCTCGACGTTCGCGTCCACGCCGCGCACGATGCGCAGCTGCACGGTCCCGGCGTCCTTCGCCAGCACGTCGCGCAGCGTGTCGATATGGCGGGTCTCCAGGCCGGTCTGCGCACTCAGCTCCTCGAGCGAGGGGCGCGCGCCCACCCAGAATTCGCCGTAGCGGGCGTCCGCGTAAAACTCCTTGGAGGAGCGCGAAGCGCGTGGCTTGAAGAACAGCAGCGCGGTGTGGGTGCCGTCCTCGTTCGGCTCCAGCACCAGGACGGTGTCCGGTTCCTTCTCTGCGCCCAGGCCCGACAGGTGCGCGAAGGCGGAGTGCGCGCGGAAACGGTAGTCGCAGTCGTTGGAGCGGACCTTGTAGGGGCCCGCGGGCACGACGAGGCGCTCACCCGGGAAGGGAGCGCCGGCCTTGAGGGTACGCGCGTTCAGGAAGTCGGCGACGAGCTCGCGCTCGGGCAGTTCCGAGGGACGCGGGCCCCAACCTGAGCCGATGAACTCGCGGAAGGCGGAGGACTGGGGCTGACGGGAGCGGCTCTCGCCTCGCTCGGCCATTGACTGGGTTTCTTCTTCGCTCATGGCCCCATTCTAGGGGCGCGAGCCCCTCTCGTGCGTTGCGCGCGGGTATGACAAACCCCGGCCTCGTTCCAGGTGGCGCGGGTGCGTGGGGGACGAGGCCGGGGCGGGGGCACGCTTAGTCCTGCGGGGTGAGCTCCCCGGCGATGGACGTGTCCATCCAGCGCGCGAAGTCCGCGCCGCGCGCTCCCTGCGAGAGCAGGAAGACGGTCTTGGCGTAGAGGGCTTCGAGCGTCATGTCGTGGGCGCCGACCGCGCCGAGCTTAGCCAGGGCGTTTCCGGCCTCGTAGTGGCCGAGCATGACCTCAGCCTGGTAGCACTGGGAGGCCACGATGATCGGCACATCGGCCTGGGCGAGCTCCTCCAGCACCGCGACCAGCCCGGGTTCGGAGGCGGGGATGTTACCCACGCCGAAGGTGCGCAGGATGAGGGCGTCCGGGTGGGGCGTCGTCATCGCGCGCAGGCGCGCGGCGCTCATGCCCGGGACGACGTCGATGACGGCGACGTCCTGGCGCGCGTACGGGCTCGGATCCTGCCAGCCGGTGCCCGGCTGGGGCGCGCCGTACCAGCGCCACGGAGCGCCCGTGCGGGCCATGGGCGACACGGAGGGCGACTCGAAGCCGCGGAAGGCCCACGACGAGGTCTTAGTGGCCCGGTTGCCGGCCAGGAGCTTGTGCCCGAAGAACAGCATGACCCCGCGCGCGTGGCGTGACATCGCGGCGCGCAGCGCACCCGTGACGTTCGCCGACGCGTCCGAGCCGACGACGCCGAGCGGGTACTGGGAGCCGGTCAGGACGACCGGCTTGCCCATGCTCGCCAGCGCGTAGGACAGGGCCGCAGCCGAGTAGGCCATCGTGTCCGTGCCATGCAGGACCAGGAAGGCGTCGGCCTCATCCGCGTGCGCGGTGATGTCGTCGATGATGGCCTGCCAGTCCTCGGGGGTTGCCTCCGAGGAGTCGATGAGCGGGTCCAGGGTGGACATCGTGATGTTCTGGGCCAGCTCGATGCCCTCGAGCTGGGAGCCGAACCATCCCTGCAGGTCAGCGCCGGGGCGCAGGCCCTCGGGGGAGTCGACCATGCCGATGGTTCCACCCGCATACGTGACGTGAAGACGCACTGTTCGTCCTTTCTCAGTCGCCCGCCACCAGAGTTTCCTCGCCCTGCAGCGAGGCGGCGGCCTCGTCCGTCAGGTTACCAACGCGACCGCGCACGTAGTACCAGCCGACGACCATGAGGACGATGACCTGCATGATGTCGGCCGCGTGAGGCACGCCGATGCGAGAGAAGAAGGAAACGAAGGGGGAGACTTCCGACGAGTAGGCGTTGTAGGGCAGCGCCAGGGCGAAGAGAACGACGGAGCCGACGTAGAAGAAGAAAATACGGATAACCATCGAGTTGATGGCCTTGGGCAGGATTGTCGCGGCGTCCTTGGCCTCGCCCGCCGCGACGCCCATGAAGATGAGGATCGTCGCGACCTTGATCATTGCGAACCAGAACTCAGCCTCACCGAAGGCCTTGACGCTCATCATGTTGAGGACGAACACGAGGCCTCGGCGCGCTCGCGGGGCTCGTCTCCTCCGCCCGGTGGTGTGATCGGATTAATGCGGTAATCTCAGATGGTGAAGCGAATTGATCCCCATACTCATAGTGCTTATTCGGATGGAACAGACACGCCCGCGCAGCTCCTGGCGATTGCTGCCCGCGCCGGGCTGGACACAATCGCCCTGACGGACCATGACACGACCGCCGGATGGGACGAGGCCGTGGCTGCCGTCGCCGACACCGGCGTCACCCTCATCCGGGGTGCGGAAATGTCCTGCTCAGCATCGGGCATCACCGTGCACCTGCTGGCCTACCTTTTCGACCCGGCCAGCCCCGGCCTCGTCGATAATTTCCGGCGAACCCGGGAGGACCGCGAGACGCGCGCCCTCCGCATGGTCGAGAACCTGAGCGCGGACTACCCGATCACGTGGGAGGACGTGCTCGCTTTCGCGCCCGAGGGTGGCCCCGTGGGACGTCCGCACATCGCCGACGCGCTCGTCGCCGCCGGTGCTTTCCCCGACCGCAGCGCCGCATTCGTCAAGGCCCTGCACCCGTCGGGTCCCTACTACGTGCACCACTGGGCACCCGACCCGGTCGAAGCGGTGCGCTGCGTGCGTGAGGCCGGGGGAGTGCCCGTCTTGGCGCATCCGCGCGCCCGCAAGCGCCAGCGCCTGCTGCCCGAGGAAACCATCGCGCAGATGGCCCAGGCGGGCCTCTTCGGTATCGAGCGTAACCACCGCGACCACGCTCCTGAGGATCGCGCCGACGTTGACCGCATCGCCAGGGAATTGGGGCTCGCGGAGTTTGGATCCTCCGACTACCACGGCAGCGGCAAGCCCAACCGTATCGGCGAAAACACGACTGACCCCGACGTGATCGCCGAGCTCATCGCTCAGGGGCATATCGAGGTGGTAGCACCGTGAGCTTCTTCGACGTTGCTCTCTTTGCCACGGCCTTCACGACGCTGACGGTCATCATGGACCCGATCGGCACCGTGCCGATCTTCCTGGGACTGACCTCCCGCTACTCCCAGCACAAGCAGCGGCGGGCCGCGATCCAAGCGACCTCGGTGTCTTTCGGGGTCATCCTCACCTTCGCTATCCTGGGCGGCCAGATCCTGCGCCTCCTCCACATCTCGATGGAGGCTCTCCAGCTCTCCGGCGGCGTCCTGCTGTTCCTGGTCGCCATGGAGCTCCTCATGGGAACCGACTCTGGGGCGCCCGACACGGGCGATGAGAACGTCAACGTCGCGCTCGTGCCGCTGGGGACCCCGCTGCTGGCTGGCCCCGGCTCGATCGTCGCCGTGATGGTGGCCGTCGGCCAGGCTGGAGCGAACGTCGGCTCGTGGGTTGCCGTCGTGCTCGCCGTTATCCTCGCGCACGTCGTTATGTGGTTGACCATGCGTTTCTCGCTCATGCTCTCTCGGCTCCTGGGCCCGGGCGGCATCATGCTGTTGACCAAGATCTCAGGTTTGTTGCTCGCCGCCATCGCAACGCAGCTCATCATGGAGGGAATCTTCATGTTTATCGCGTCAGCGCAGGGATCTTGAGGTCATTCGGGCCGGTAAGATTACCCGGTATTTGAGCTCAATTTTTACTGCCTGTGCAGGCTGATGGAGTGTGATTTAAGAAAAACCCTTCTCCATGGTCAGGAAGTGTTGTAGGGTAAGGGTCAAGGCCGTGACATGATGCCGCGCGCGTCGGTCAGGGTCATGCACTACATCCCTCATCACATCCGTTTCAGGAGAGATCATGAAGAAGACGACTGCCTCCGTGTTCGCCGCGACCGCGGCTTTTGGCATCATCGCTGCTTCCGCCGGCATCGCTTTCGCCGCTGAGTCCCCGATCGGCGATGGCGCGAAGGGCAACCCTTCCATTGGTGAGCCGTCGAAGGGCAACCCCTCCATCGGTCAGCCCACCCCCGAGCCGTCCGCTCCCAGCGTTGGCCCCGAGAATCCGATGCCCACCCCCGAGCCCTCCGCTCCCAGCGTTGGCCCCGAGAATCCGATGCCCACCCCCGAGCCGTCCAACCCCACCCCCGAGGGTCCCTCGGAAGAGCCGACCCCCGAGCCCATGACCCCCGGCACTCGCGTGCCCGGTGGCGAGACGCCCGCCCCCAATGAGGAGCCCTCCGCTCCTGAGCCGGCTGCCCCCGGCACGGGCACCAGCGTGACCACCCGCGGCGAGGTGACGAAGGGTAACAGCCCTGCCCCCGTGAGTGCGCGCACCGGCATTCGTAACACGAACGCCCCCGCCGACACCTCCGCTCCGATGCTGGCGAACACCGGCTCCTCCGCGACCATCGCCGCGGGCGCTGGCGCCATCGCCCTTGCCGGCGGTGTGACCCTCGTGATCGCTCGCAAGCGTCACTGAGGCGCGCGCGCCTGACAAACATTGCGGGCCCGCTCCAAGGGAGCGGGCCCGCATTTTGTCTGGTTTGCGCAGTTCGGACGGGATTCGTGAACAAATGTGCAGAGAGGATCCGCAGATTTGTAACGGAAACTAGGTGTTTCACCTTGAAATGATGTGCGCGTCACATGCACAATGGGGGTACCGAAAGTCACCATGAATTGAGCCCTCATGATGAACCGGTGATGGAAAGTGGCATCGCTCAATCGAGGGGTGCCACTTTCCTGTATATGCGTCCCTGCGGTGAGTGCCCCCGCAGGGACGCGCCTCTGCGGACCCGTTGCCACCTCGGGGTGCCCGCGGATCGACTCGCGGCAGTGCGTTGAGACGCTCCGTCCGTTCTCGTGCGGCTGGTGTGCATCCCGTAACGGCCTGCTCGCCCTTCCTGTTCGACGGGATTCGGTGTTGTCGGGCGTGCCCCTCGTCTTGGGGTGGGTGGACAGCGGTGGTATGTCAGTTTCGCTGTAGGGTTGGGTCTTAAGTCATGGGGTGCGTCGAGGGGGTGTGGTCGGTCACGCGACGGGAGGTGGTGAATATCCCAGAGGCTGTTCAAAACAGGGAATTAGCTGCGCGGATAGGTAATCTCTAAGGCGAGGCCCGATCCCAACCCGGGGCTCGCCGCTTGGCGGGAGGGCATAGGTACAAAAAAGGAAGTCATATGACGCTGGATCTGACGCAGTCGCTGCCCTCGCACGTGCGTGCGACCTCCGGACGCCCCGTTGAAGACTCGACTCTGATGGAGGTGTGGCAGGGTCTGTCCGCTGCCATCGTCGATCAGATCGCCGATAACTGGGCCGCCACCACTGAGCGCTATGCCAAGGGTCGTCAGGAACACTACTTCTCTGCCGAGTTCCTCATGGGTCGCGCCCTGCTCAACAACCTGTCGAACCTCGGCCTCGTCGAGAAGGCCCGCGAAGCCCTCGCCGCCTACGGCCTCGACCTGGGTCAGGTCCTCGAAGAGGAGCCGGATGCGGCTCTCGGTAACGGTGGCCTCGGCCGCCTCGCCGCCTGCTTCCTGGACTCCTGCGCCACCCTGGACCTGCCCGTGCGCGGCTACGGCATCCTCTACCGTTACGGCCTGTTCAAGCAGCTC
This sequence comes from Pauljensenia sp. 20925_1_34, assembly GCF_041432775.1. Classification (NCBI taxonomy): domain Bacteria; kingdom Bacillati; phylum Actinomycetota; class Actinomycetes; order Actinomycetales; family Actinomycetaceae; genus Pauljensenia; species Pauljensenia sp. 20925_1_34. The sequence goes on from NZ_JAPWAG010000005.1 coordinate 57,186, forward strand.
TTCGACAACGGCTTCCAGACCGAGCATCCGGACCCGTGGATGGAGGAGGGCTACCCCTTCGTCACCCGCCGCGAAGAGCTCGCTCGCATCGTCTCCTACGCCGACCTGACCGTGCGCGCCGTCCCCTACGACATTGCGATCACCGGCTACGGCACCAAGAACGTGGGCACCCTGCGCCTGTGGAAGGCCGAGCCTATCGAAGAGTTCGACTACGACGCCTTCAACTCCCAGCGCTTCACTGACGCGATCATCGACCGTGAGCGCACCATGGACATCTCCCGCGTCCTGTACCCCAACGACACCACGTTCGAGGGCAAGGTCCTGCGCGTGCGCCAGCAGTACTTCTTCTGCTCCGCCTCCCTGCAGGAGATCGTCGAGAACTACGTGCGCCACCACGGCGAGGACCTCACCGGCTTCGCCGAGTTCAACGCCGTCCAGCTCAACGACACCCACCCGGTCCTCGCCATCCCCGAACTCATGCGCATCCTCATGGACGAGCACGGCCTCGGCTGGGAAGAGGCCTGGAAGGTCGTCTCCAAGACCTTCGCCTACACGAACCACACGGTTCTGGCCGAGGCCCTGGAGACCTGGGACATCCACATCTTCAACCGTCTGTTCCCGCGCATCGCCGAGATCGTCCGCGAGATCGACCGTCGCTTCCGCATCGACATGGCCGAGCGCGGCCTCGACCAGGGCACCATTGACTACATGGCCCCCGTCTCCGGCAACACCGTGCGCATGGCCTGGATCGCCTGCTACGCGTCCTACTCCATCAACGGCGTCGCCGCCCTCCACACGGAGATCATCAAGCGCGACACCCTCAAGGAGTGGTACGCGATTTGGCCCGAGCGCTTCAACAACAAGACCAACGGCGTGACCCCGCGCCGCTGGCTGAAGCAGTGCAACCCCCGCCTGGCCGCCCTCCTCGACGAGGTCACCGGCTCCGACGCGTGGGTCCGCGACCTCACCGTGCTCTCTGACTTCACCGAGGCTGGCACCGACGAGGTGCTCACGCGCCTGGGCGAGATCAAGCATGCCAACAAGGTCGACTTCGCCGCGTGGATCAAGGAGCGCGAGGGTGTCGAGATCGATCCCGACTCGATCTTCGACGTTCAGATCAAGCGTCTGCACGAGTACAAGCGTCAGCTGCTCAACGCCTTCTACGTCCTGGACCTGTACTTCCGCATGAAGGACGACCCGACGCTGGACACCCCCAACCGCGTGTTCATCTTCGGTGCGAAGGCTGCCCCCGGCTACATCCGCGCCAAGGCCATCATCAAGCTCATCAACGCCATTGGTGAACTGGTGAACAACGACAAGGACATCAACGGCCGCATCAAGGTCGTCTTCGTCCACAACTACAACGTCTCGCCCGCCGAGCACATCATCCCCGCCGCCGACGTCTCCGAGCAGATCTCGATGGCTGGCAAGGAGGCCTCGGGCACGTCCAACATGAAGTTCATGATGAACGGCGCTCTCACCCTGGGCACCCTGGATGGCGCGAACGTTGAGATTCTCGAGGCCGTGGGCGCGGACAACGCCTACATCTTCGGTGCGACCGACGACGAGCTGCCCGAGCTGCGTCGCCACTACGACCCCCGTTGGCACTACGAGAACGTCCCCGGCCTCAAGCGCGTCATCGACGCCCTGACCGACGGCACGCTCGATGACTCCAACTCCGGCTGGTTCCACGACGTGCGCCACTCGATCCTCGAGGGTGGCTACGATCCGGCCGACGTGTACTACGTCCTGGGCGACTTCGCCGCGTACCGCGAGACCAAGGATCGCATGGCCGCCGACTACCGCGACCAGAAGGCCTGGAACGCTCGCGTGTGGGCGAACATCTCCCGCTCCGGCCGTTTCTCCTCGGACCGCACGATCTCCGACTACGCTCGCGAGGTCTGGCACATTGAGGGTGAGCCGATCGACTGACGCAATCGCGTAGGGGAGGCCCGGAACCGCATGGTTCCGGGCCTCCCTTGTTACCTGGAAGAGTGTGGTTGTATCGGTCTGTGAGCCAACTGTATTAGTGGGTTGACACAGTTGGGAGACTGTGTCATTGTATTAGTGTATTAATACAGCAAGACAGGAGGGACGCATCGATGCGCATCGATGACACCCGCCCCATCTGGATCCAGCTGGCCGACAGCTTCCGCGCCCGTATCACCGATGGGACGTGGAAACCCGGCCAGAAGATCCCCTCCGTCCGCGACCTCGCCATCGAGGCCGGCACCAACCCCAACACCGTCCAGCGAGCCCTCGCCGCCCTCGACGACGAAGGACTCACCGTCCCCAAGCGGACGGCCGGACGATACGTCGCCACCGACGACACGGCGCTCCACGCCCTCCGCCAGGAGGACGCGCGCGCCGCAGCAGACGCCTTCATCCGCGCCTGCCGAGCCCTCGGTGTCGAGCGCGACGGTGCCCACGGCCTCGTCGATGAACGCTGGAACGTGGACCTGTAAACCAGGAGGACACACTCTCATGACCACCCAACCTACAGGCGCGAGCGCGGCTGGCCCCGGCCTCGTCGAGGTCACCGGCCTGACGAAGAGCTACCGCTCGACCCCAGCCCTGCGCGACTACAACCTGAGCCTTGAGTCTGGCCACATCGTCGGCCTCATGGGCCCCAACGGCTGTGGCAAGACCACGCTGCTCAAGATCCTCGCCGGAGTCCTCTCCGACTACGAGGGCGCCGTCACCATCGACGGGCACGCGCCCGGCGTCGCCACCAAGGAGATCGTCTCCTACCTGCCCGACGCCGACTTCCTCAACACCGAGTGGACGGCAGCGGATGCGATCCGCGTCTACTCCACGTTCTTCGCCGACTTCGACGCCGACAAGGCGGCCTCCATGGTCGACTTCTTCGGGCTGCCCACCGACCGCCGCCTCGGCGAGATGAGCAAGGGCATGGGGGAGAAGCTCCAGATCAGCCTTGTCATGTCCCGGCGCGCCCGCGTGTTCCTCCTCGACGAACCCATCAGCGGCGTCGACCCTGCCACACGCGACGTGATCCTCGACGGCATCCTGCGCGAGTTCGACCCCGCCTCGCTGCTCATCATGTCCACCCACCTCATCTCCGACATCGAACACTTCGTCGACTACGCGCTCTTCATGAAGGACGGGCAGGTCTTCCTGCAGGGTGACGCCGACGACCTGCGCGCCTCCCACGGCGATTCCCTCGACGCCATCTTCCGGAAGGAGTACCGCTGATGTTCACCAAACTGCTTGCCTACGAGATTCGTTCGCGTTTCCGTACGGACGCGCGCTCCTTCGGGGCGTTCATCGCTGTGATCGCGGTTGCCGCGGTAATCGTCGCCGCGGGGCTGCCGGGCATCAGCGGCTCCACCGCTGTCCTCGCCTACGCCCTGTGTGCGCTCACGCCGGTCGCCTGCGCGATCGCGGCCCTGGCCGACTACTGGAAGACCCTCTACGGGCAGCGTGGCTACTTCACGATGAGCCTGCCGATCTCCGGAAAGGTCATCTTCTGGGCGAAGAACACCCGCATCGCGATCGAGTGCCTCCTTGCTCTCGCCCTGGCCGTCGGCGGAATCCTTGCCGTCGCTTCGGCTGCCGCGTGGAGCGACGGCATTAGCCTCGCTGAGTACACGGCCGGGCCGCGTTCCGTCGTGGCCGGAATGCCGACCTCCACCGTCGTTATCATGATTGTGGTTCAGGTGCTCGTGTCGTTGTCGTGGCTCGTGCAGGGTAGTGCCGTCATGTCCATCGGCGCGGAAGGGCGCTTCAATCACATGGGTTTCGGCGCGCCCATCATCGGTTTCGTTCTGCTGTACATCGTCAACCAGGTGCTTTCCACGGTTGGCACGTTCTTCCTTCCGCTGTCCGTTACAACCGACGGACACTTCTCCACCGAGATCATGTGGACCTCGTACCTGGCGACGATGGGAACCGAGGGGCACCCGAACGTCATCGGCATCGGCTCCTATGTCCTCGTGCCCCTGTTCGCGCTGGTCATGGGCCTGTGGGCCTCCCGCTCGATCGAGAAGCACACGTCCCTGCGCTGAGCGCATGACCCGCTGAGCGCCAGTCGGCGGTGGGATAGGATTTTGGTATCCGACCCACCGCCGACTCGTTGTGTGAGGAGCGCAGATGACCGCCGAGGGACCCCGCTTCGGGGCCACACCCCAGAACCCCGACCTGCTGCGGTGGATCGGAATTCAGGTACTCCTCCTCGTCATCGCCTGGGTAATCGGCATGGTCGTGCGGCGCCTCCTGGCCTCGCGCATGACGATGTCCACAGCCTCGGCTACCCTCACCGGCCTGGGTGGCCTGTGGGGCGGCCTCCTGGTTGCAGGCTGGATCTTCTCCTCCTCCGACATGTGGCGCCCCGCCATGATCGGCGTCGCCGCCCTGGTGGCCCTCATCGTCGTCATCGTCGTCTCCCTGATCGTCGCGTACCTGCATCCGCGCCCAGGCCTCGAACCCATCGCCGAGGTCGCCAAGCGCGGCGAATCCGACTCCCTCGAATTCAAGTCGAGCGCGCGCTGGAACATGCGCGCCGGCAAGCGCGACGACGCCATGGAAACCGTCATCGCGAAGACCGTCGCCGCGTTCATGAACTCCGGCGGCGGCACCCTCCTCATCGGCGTGGATGATGACGGGCGCCTCATCGGCCTCGGCCCCGACTACGCGACTCTCAAGACACCGGACGCCGACCGCTTCGAGCTGTGGATCCGCGACCTGTGGGGCCAGCGCCTGGGGACCAACGCGGCTGCGCTGCCCCTCCTTGACTTCGCCGAGGCCACGGACCCCCAGGAGGGTTACGAGCACCAGGAAGTGTGCCGGGTGACGATCCCGCCGTCCATGCGCCCCGTGTACCTGAAGGGCCCCAAGGGCAAGGGTGAGGCCGAGCTGTGGGTACGCGTCGGCAACTCGACGCGGCGCCTCGACGTGACCGATGCCGTGCAGTACGTGGCGATGCGCTGGCCGGAATCCGTGCGCGTCTCGCTGCTGACCCGCGCGCGTCTGTTCTTCACGCTTCGTCGCCACCGCGACACCCCCACCCGCCTGCCGCGCGTCGTCGAGCGCGTCCTCATAGAGCGCGCGAAGCACGGTGGCGGGGCCTCCGAGGGGGAGTAGACGCGCGGTGAGGCTGGCCCCAGGAACTCAGAGAGGAGAGTAGGCATGCGCCTGCGCAAGACCCTGCCCGCGGACATCGAGCAAATCATCGCCTCCGGGGACGTCGAGGCCGTGGCGCGCGCGGTCGAACGCTGCGAGGTCGGCGCGTACCTGCGGGGCTCCGCCTATGAGTCGCGGCTCATGCACTTCCCGGCCTCCGAGGAGATCACCGATTTCCTGCTCGCGCGGGGCGAGGACATCAACTCGCGTGATCGGTACGAACGTACCCCGATCCACGCGCGCGTTCGGTCGCGATGCCTCGACCAGATTCCGATGCTGATCGCCCGCGGAGGCGACATCAATGCGCGCGATACCTCCGACCAGACGGCGTTGTTTGGCGTCGTCGAGCGTTTCCCTGTTGCAGATGTGTCACGGATGATCTCGTGGGGCGCGGATCCGCTGGTTGCTGCTGATTCGAGGGTGTACGGGAAGGCGACGCTTGTTGAGAACGTGGTGTCCTGGCACAACTTCCTGGACGCCCCGCGCGCGCTCGCGGTGATTCGGTTGCTTCTGTCTGTTGGGGCACCCGTCGGCGAGCGCGTGCCGAGCGCACTGCGGGCCATGGACCGGATGCGCTGCACGTTCATCACGCACGGGCTGCCGGACCACCTTTCGCAGTCACGAGTCGACGAGGCCTCGGCCGCGTTGTCGGAGCTGTGCGCCCTGTTCGGGGTGGAGCAGCGCGAGGCCCAGCGCGCGCCTGTCGTGGGGGAGCGGCTGGAGCTGGATCCGTCCGTGCCCGCACTGCGTCAGCACGGGGAATTATGGGATCTGCTTGTACCCGACAGCGGCCAGTGTCGGACGCTACAGGGCGAGGTTATCCGCATTGCGGGACGAGTCGGCCACGAAGTGTACGACAACGGCGGCATCAACTGGGATCGTTCTTTTGGGAAGCTGCTGGACCAGTATCTGCGTGTTGTCGCGTCTGGCGTTTCGCTGTCGCCCGATTCTCTGTCCCGCGCCGAGGCCGCCGTCGCCTCCCTGAAGGCGCGCAGTATGAACACCGGCGACATCGACGAGATTACGAAGCTGGCGGTCGAATGGGTCCGCTTGAACCCGGTCCTGGTGGAGCTGGATCTGCCCGACGTGGGGCGGTGAGCGGGGCTTCAGAGTGTAAAGCGCGCCGCGTTACACTGTGAGCATGGGTAAACGAATTCTTGAGTGGCTGCGTCAATGGCGAGTTGCAGTGATGTATGGACTGATTTGCTTCCTCTTATTGGGTGTAAGCGCGTATTTTGTGTGGATGACGCTGGCTGATATATCGCTACGTGTTGATGAAGCGTATGTCGCGCCATTGTGGATAATGTACGGTCTTCCCCTATATTTCCTTTGTGCTTTGACTGGACTAGGGGTGATGAAATTCTGGCGACAAAGCGGTCTGCTCTTGACGATGAGACTGTTGATCATCACTGTATATTTGGCTGTCTTTCTATTTGTGTTCGATTTTCTTGGTGACGTTAGATGGGCTTTCTATGTAGGAGAAGGAGAGCCTCAGTTGGGGCTTGTGTCTACGTATGAAGTGGCCTTCATTCATGTGCTTTTCATGGTGGGATCCTTGTTTCAGTGGATAATGATCAAGTTTGAGGCCAGGCGAGCCGAGATGAATACGGTTGTTGGTGGCGTTTTGATCATCATGGGCATACTGATGCCCAAAGTTCTTGAATCGTATTCGATGCTTCAAGCATATTGTAATTCCGGTCGTTGTTCGCCAGAGGTGTCAAGTTGGACTATACTCTTTGAGATGGCAATAGCCTACGCTGCTTCGCTGTCGATGATGTTTGTTCTGGGTGTGTTTTCCTCCTCTGTTAAGCAGGCGATTCGACGTTGTGTTGATTTTGGTGAAGCTAAAGGTTTGGAGTCTTCTCCCGTCGCTTCTAGTAGGGGAGATGTGCGAGTCTCAACGGGTGAGAGTGTCGCCTCTTATGACGAACAGAATGATGGTGTTGAACTGGCTCCGGGGTCCTCGTCGACGGCTGCTTGCGTGCCTCAGGAGGCTGCTGATGGGGTGCCTACCTCCTCGCAGCCCAAGGAAACTCTGCCAAGCGCGTGCGGTTTGGGTCTTGCTGTGCCCACGCAGCTGATGAGTGCTGCTGTTAGCGGCCTCGTCGCTGGCGCGTGTTTCTCAGTGGTGAACCGTCTCTTCAGCCGCCGCTGAACTGCATTGCCTCGTGTTTCAACTGGAGAGTTGCGGCGCATCTCCATACTGATACTTGTTGCTAAGTGGTGTTACACCACTTAGCGGGGTTTTACACCAGCTCGGAGGTGGTGTAATGCTCCCTAACTAGTGCAGCGCTGTTAGCTGTGGCTCGGCTGGAGGCTCGTTGTAGCTGTTATGGAGCTGCATTTACCGCGATAGAGCTTGTGGCCGAGGGGTATTGCACTAGTTAGCGCAGCGTTGCACTAGATAGCAGGTAGTGCAATGCCCTCCTATCTAGTGCATTGCTGTCGTATCTAGTGCACTGCTGCCCCTTCTGAGCACGTTGTGTGTCGGTTGGGGCCATCGCGGACGGCAAGTTCCGCGACGATACTTGTTACCGATGAGGTGTTACACCCGATCGGGAAGATTCAACCCCTTCTGATCGGGTTGAATCCTCCCTAACGGGTTGAATGTTCCCGATCAGGTTGAATCTTGCCGCGCCCTGAGGCCTCAAACAGGGGAGGGGCCCAAGCCTTTCGGCTCGGACCCCTCCGCATGTCGTATCAGCGCAGCGGCTCTACCGCCTCACTCGCCGCCCTTGCGGCGGCGGATGCGCTTGCGGGCGCGGGGCGCACGCTCGGAAGAAGAACCAGCCGAACCGGAACCGGAATCGGAACGTTGCGAATGCTCGCCGCGGCCACGGCCACGAGTGCCACGGTCGGAACGGCCGCCCTTGCCGGCGTTCAGCGTGCGATCCCCGTCCTGGGTGCCGCGACGCGAGCCGCGCGAACGTGAAGACTCGGAGGAGGCGTCGCCGCGTGCGGAACGCCCGCGGCCACCGCGAGACCCACCACGCGAGCCACCCGAACGCGAGCCGCCCGAACGCGAGCCGCCACGGCCTCGTCCCTCGGAGCGGGGAGCGGAGCCGCCCAGGTCCTCGAGAACCTCGGCGTCCAGGCCAGCGCGCGTGCGCTTGGCGCGCGGCAGGCGGCCGGTCGTGCCCTCGGGAATATCCAGGTCGGTGAACAGGTGGGGCGAGGTGTGGTAGGTCTCGAGCGGATCCGGCACGCCCAGGCCCAGGGCCTTGGAGATGAGCGACCAGCGCGGTGTATCGTCCCAGTCGACGAAGGTGACGGCCGTGCCCGAGTTGCCCGCGCGGCCCGTGCGGCCGATGCGGTGGATGTAGATCTTCTCGTCTTCGGGGCACTGGTAGTTGATGACGTGCGTGACGTCGTCGACGTCGATGCCTCGCGCGGCGACGTCGGTGGCGACCAGGACGTCGACCTTGCCGTTACGGAAGGCGCGCAGAGCCTGCTCGCGGGCACCCTGGCCGAGATCGCCGTGCAGCGCGCCGACCGCGAAGCCGCGGGCGGTCAGGTCCTCGCCCAGGCGGGCGGCGGTGCGCTTGGTGCGGCAGAAGATGACGGTGCGGCCGCGGCCCTCCGCCTGGAGGATGCGCGAGACGACCTCGACCTTGTTCATGGCGTGAACGCGGTAGATGACCTGCTTGACCGTGTTGACGGTCTGGTTCTGGTCGTCGGGGTCCTGCGCGCGGATGTGGGTCGGATGGACCATGAAGCGGCGTGCGAGGGCCACGACGGGGCCGGGCATAGTCGCGGAGAACAGCATGGTGTGGCGGTTCTCGGGGACGCGGGCCAGCAGTGTCTCGACGTCGGGCAGGAAGCCCAGGTCGAGCATCTCGTCGGCCTCGTCGAGGACGACGGTCTCGACGCCGGACAGGTGCAGGTGGCCCTTGCGCAGCAGGTCGATGAGGCGGCCGGGCGTGCCCACGACGATGTCGGCGCCACGCTCGAGGGCCTCGATCTGGGGCTCGAAGGCGACGCCGCCGTAGATTTCGACGATGCGGGTCGACAGGTACTTGGCAGCCTCGCGCAGGTCCTGGGCGACCTGCTTGGTGAGCTCACGGGTCGGCAGGATGATGAGCGCCTGCGGCTTGTTCGGGTTGAGCAGGTCCTCGTAGCCCTCTTCGTCGGGCGCGATGACGTCCTCGAGCACGGGGATGCCGAAGCCGAGGGTCTTGCCGGTGCCGGTCTTGGCCTGGCCGATGATGTCGTGGCGCTCCAGGGCGGGGCCAAGCGTCAGGGCCTGGATCGGGAAGGGGTGCGTGATGCCCTTGTCTTCGAGGGCGTCGACGATCGGGTCGGTGACGCCAAAGTCCGCGAAGGACTTCTTGTCGAGATCCTCGCCCTTGCCGGAAATGTCCGGGGTGGCCTCTTCGACCTCGGGGGCTGCGGGCTTGATGTTGCCGAGGCGGACGACGCCTGCGGAGTATTCGACGGACGAGGCCGGGGTGGCCTCCTGCGTGGTGGCCTCGCTCTGTGTGGTGGCGTCGTTGTCGGGGGTGGGCTCGATGGCCTCGATGCTCGTGTTGGTCACGATCTGCCTTGTCTCCCGGGCTTTTCCGGGGTTGGGGTCGGTGCCGATCGCGCATTGTCTGGCGCGGGGATTGTCGTCCGCGCGATTGTGTGATGTGCAAAAAGAATGCGACCGGGCTTCCGGTGGTCACCTTTCAGTGTAATCGTGTCAAGGCTGACAGCGGGGGAGGTGCTGGTCACAGGGAGCTGGGGGAATGGGGGATTGTGTGGATAGTGGGAGCCGGAGGGCTTGTCAGGCACTATGCTGTACTCATGGCTCATGAATATGTTTCTGTCCCGGCCGACGACACTGATGTCATTGGTATTCTCGCCTATTCGTCGCTGGCGTTTATGACGCGCCTGGCGAAGGACGGCGAGCAGGCTCCCACGTTCGAGGCGCACGTGGAGCACGCGCGCATGGCTGCGCAGTGTTTCGCGCTGTACCAGCAGCTGGAGGTGTGGAGCGAGCACCGTGACTTTGATCTGATGGAGGCCGCTGGTGCGTTTACGCGCGCGTATGACGATTTGGATGCGCGCACTCGTCCGACGACGTTCGCGGAGCGCTCGGTGAAGACCTTTATTACGCGCGGCATGCTCGGCGATATGTTGATCCGTGTTGCCCGAGTCCACGGCCTGTTTGAGGGGATTGAGGACGTGTGGCCCTTCGAGCAGGGGCATTGGGTGCGCGAGCATCTGGGGCCGCAGATTGAGGCGGACCCGCAGCTGGCGGATCGCCTGTCCCTGTGGGGTCGCCGCGTTGCCGGCGAGGCGCTGGGCCTCGTGCGCGCCACGCTGTTCACCTACCCGCAGCTCGCGATGACGCCGGACAACGTCGATGAGATCACGGAGTATGTCATCAAGCGTCACGGCGAGCGCATGAAGGACATTTACCTGAAGGCCTGAGCGGTCCGACGGGCATAGACGAGGCCGGGGAGCGCGAGCGGTTCAGTTCCGCAGTGTGCTCCCCGGCCTCGTGCGTCGGGTGGTGCGTCAGTGGATCGCGAAGCCGACGCGGCGCTCGGTCTTGCTGGCGATCTGCACGTAGCCGAGGGCCTGGGCGGGCACGAGGGTGCGCTGGCCCTTGGTGTCGGTGAGGTCGAGGACGCCATTGGCGGAGACGAGGGCCTCGTTGACCTTCGCCATGAGTTCGTTTTCGGTCATGTCGACGTCGAGGGCGAGCTGGCGCGTGTTGTCGCGGATGCCGATGAAGATCTCCATGATGACTCCTTGCTGGAAAATATCGTCAATGCCATCATATGTGCCACAGATGCGGGTGGGGTCTGTCAGTATTGCGTCATGAGCGAAATCAAGGTCAGGTTGCGGCGTCGCCCGGATGGTTGGTGGCGTCTGCCGCAGCTGAACGAGGCACAACGCGGGGTCGTCGATGCGGCGCGCGGCGCGGATGTGATCGCCCGTGGGGCCCCCGGTTCGGGGCGCAGCACGTGCGCGCTCGCGGTGTTCGAGCAGGCTGTGCGCGCGGGTGGCTCGGCCTTGATTCTGGCTCCTGATCGCACGCGCGCCGACGTGTTGACGCCGCGCGCGCAGGCGCTGGGCCCCGATGTGGTGCGTCCGGTGCGCACGCCCGCGTCTTTTGCGTATCAGGTGGTGGCCACGTGGCGCACGCAGCGCCTTGAGCCGTTGGAGGGCGTGGAGCTGGTGACGGGCGCGGCCCAGGATCAGCTTCTGGCGGAGCTGTTGCGCAGCGTGGAGGCGCCCTGGCCGGAGGATATCGGTGAGCAGATGCGTGCGATGCCGGCGTTTCGCGCGGAGCTTCGTAACCTGGTGGCGCGCGTGGGCGAGGCCGGGATGGACGCGGAGAAGCTGACGCAGGCCGGGGCGCGTTTTGGGCATCCCGAATGGGAGGGCGCGGGCGCGATCGTTGCTGCCCTGGAGGAGGGGCCACAGCGCTCCCCTGAGTACCCGCTGACCCTGCGCGTGGATCTGTCGCGTATTCAGTCCGTTGCTGCGGATCTTATTCGCGCGTGGGAGAGCGACGCGCCCGAGCGCGGCGTGCAGGCGCCCTGTCCGGTGCCCGACGTGGTGATCGTTGACGACCTGCAGGATTGCACGCCCTCGACCCTGACGCTGCTACGGGCGTGCCGGGACGCGGGCGCCCGCATCGTGGCGTTCTCGGATTCGGATGTGGCCGTGGCTGGGTATCGCGGGGGAGAGCCGCATCTGGATCGGCGGTTGGCCTCGGCGCTGGGGGTTGAGATCGCGGAGCTGGGGCAGGTGTATGAGACCTCGAAGCTCGTTCGTGACCTGGCGCGCCAGGCTTGCTCGCGTATCGCCCAGTCCGGCTCGCCGGCTCGGCGTGACGCCCAGGTCGCGGATGATGCGCCGGTGGGTGGCCTCGCCACGCACCTGGGGGCCACGCCCTCGCAGATGGGGGCGCTCATCGCCCGATCGTTGCGAGCCCACCACCTCCATGACGGTATCGACTTCACGGACCAGGTCGTCATCGTGCGCAGCTCCTCGATGGTTGCCGAGACGAGGCGTTACCTGGCTCGCGGTGGCGTCCCGCTGGCAGGGGGCGGACGCGCCTTTGACTTTGCGTCGCAGTCCACAACGCGACTGCTTCTCGACCTTGTCACGGTGCCGACGGGGGAGAGCGACACGGATGTGGCGTTGCGCCGGGAACTGGCCGAGCGCCTCCTGCCCTCGGCTCTCGTCGGAGCTGACGCCCTGGCAGTTCACCGGCTGCTGCGCCGCCTCAACGCTGCGCGTGCCCTGGCCGCTGAGGAGGCGGGCGACGAGACTGCGCCGATCCCGCTGACGGTGGCCGACCTCGTCGATGATCCTGAGACGTGGCGCGCGACGCTCGAGAAGGGAGCCGAGGCGCCGGGGCGGCGCGGGTGGAATGACCGCTCGCTCGCGCGGGCACTGACGAAGGCGGCAGCCATGTGGGAGATTGCCGCGTCGGGTGGGGAGCGTCCCCAGGAGCGCCTGTGGGCCCTGTGGGAGGCGTGCGGTGTCGGCGAAGACTGGCGCTCGCGGGCCATCCGATCCGACGAGGCCTCCGCGTGGTTCGACGATCAGCTGGACGCTGTCGTCGCACTCATGCGCGTTGCGGACGTGTGGGAGCAGCGCAACCCGGCTGGCTCGGCCGTGCAGTTTGCTTCCGAGCTGCTCTCGGGGTCGGTGCCGATCGACACGATCTCGCGCGTGGGCGTGCGCCCGGGCGGCGTCGAGGTTCTCACGCCCGCTCAGGCCATGGGGCGGCGCTGGCAGGTCGTGGTGCTCGCTGGCCTACAGGATGGGGCGTGGCCGAATATGCGGCTGCGCGACCGGATCCTGCGCGCCGACCTGCTGGCGGACGTGGGCGCGGGCCGCACAGTCGTGGGTGAGGATGGGCGTGAGGAACTCATCGACTCTACGCGGGCCGCGCGCCGAGCCGTGCTGGACGACGAGTATCGCCTGTTCGTGGCTGCTGTGACGCGATCGAGCCTCTTCGTGCACGCCGGTGCCGTGCGCTCGGAGGACGCCGCACCTTCCGCTTTCTTCGACCTGGTGGCGCGACTGGCGGGCACGCCGCGCGAGAACGGCGTCGTGCCGATTGATACGGTGGACGCGCCCTTGTCGCTGCCCGGCCACATCGCTGACCTGCGTGCGCGTGCGGCTTCGCCGGACGATCCGGTCGACGCTGAGCTTGCGGCCACGCTGCTGGCCCTGATGGCCCGCGAGGGCATCGCGTCCGCGCAGCCGGAGCGCTGGCTGGGCGCGGGTGGCACGCCCACGACGGACGAGGAGTTTCAGGGGGAGGTGAGGCTCTCCCCGTCTCAGTTCGAGCGCGCGCTGGCATGCCCGCTGTATTGGTTTTTGTCGACCATTGGCGCCGATGGGCCGTCGAACGCGGCAGCTAGCCTGGGTACTCTCGTGCACGCGCTGGCCGAGGAGAACCCGCACGGCAGCGCCGAGGAACTGACGGAGGCGCTGGAGGGGCGCATCGAGGAGCTGGGTTACAACCTGGATACCTGGGCGGGGCGTCACTCACAACGCCGCGCGCATGCCATCGTCGATAATCTCGCCTCCTACATCGTCGGCGTGCCCGGCCGGGTCGACGTCGAGCAGATGGTCGAGGCCCAGGTTGAGGGCGTGACCATCCGCGGTCGCATGGACCGCATGGAGCACGTCGATGAGGGGGTGCGCGTCACGGATCTGAAGACGGGTAAGAGCGGCTATTCGGCGAAGACTGTTCCGGACAACCCGCAGTTGGCGGCCTATCAGATGGCCCTGCTTGCTTCAGGCCAGAAGGTGGCGGGCGCCCGCATCGCGCTGCTTGGGGATAAGAAACCGAAAACTTTCGATCAGAAGCCCCTGGAGGGGGAGGAGCTGCACAAGTGGTACGAGGAGGTCCGCAAGGTAGCCGACGCCGCGCGCGGCCCCTACTTCCAGGCGACGCCCTCGGAGGAAGCGTGCCGGTACTGTTCCTTCGATCGGCTGTGTCCGGCGCGTGAGCGCGGCCGCAAGGTGGTGGAGTGACGTGGGAAAGGACAGCGCCATGAACCTGAGCGCGACGCAGATCCAGGCAATCGTCGACGCGACGAAGACGCCGACGCTGGAGCAGGTGCGCGTGGTCGAGGCCCCACGCCGCCCCCTCTTGGTTGTCGCGGGTGCCGGGTCGGGTAAGACCGAAACCATGTCGATGAGGGTGCTCTGGCTGTTGGCCAACCACCCGGACCTGACCCCGGCCTCGATCCTGGGCCTGACTTTCACGCGCAAGGCGGCCGGGGAGCTAGGCGACCGCCTGCGCGAGCGTATCCGACTGCTGTCACGAGAGATGCCGCAGATGCGCGAGCGTCTTGACGAAGACCCGGTGGCCCTGACATATAACTCCTTCGCGGAGCGCATCGTGTCCGAGCACGGGATGAGGATCGGCATCGATCCCGATTTTTCCATGCTTTCCGAGGCCGGCGCCCTCGACCTGATGACGCAGATCGTCGAGGCGTGGCCCACCGACCTGGACGAGGAGCTCCGGCCGATAGACGCGGTCCCGCAGGTCCTGCATCTTGCGGGCGAGCTGGCCGAGCACGGCTTCACGGTGGAGCGTGCGCGCGAGGCCTTGGAGGAGTTGGGTCGTGAGCTGTCCCAGGTGGGCGATACCAACCCGGAGGCACGCAACCTCCTGAGGGCCAACAGACGTCGTCTCGCATTCCTGGGCCCTATTGCGACCTATCAGCAGCGTAAACGTGAGATGGGCGTTCTCGATTTTTCGGATCAGCTGGTCCTGGCCACGCGCATCGTGCGCGAGGCACCCTCCGTGCGTGCCGCGCTGCGCGAGGAGTTCCGTGCGGTCCTCCTCGATGAGTTCCAGGACACGTCTGTCATCCAGATGGAGCTCCTCTCCACGCTGTTTGGGGATCACGCAGTCACTGCGGTGGGCGACCCGAATCAGGCGATTTACGGGTGGAGGGGGGCCTCGGCCTCGTCCCTGGAGACCTTCCTGGATCGTTTCCAGAGCGGAGCGCCCGAGGCCGGGCAGACCCTCACGCTGTCCACCGCGTGGCGTAACGACGTGTCGATTTTGGACGCGGCGAATCGCGTGGCAGCGCCGCTGCGTGAGGTGGCCTCCTATCAGCAGGGCAAGGACGCGCTCAAGGCACAGTCGCCGGTCCTGGTTCCCAGGAAGGGAGCGGGGCAGGGCACCGTAGAGATCGCCTACACGCAGGTGTATGAGGATGCGTTGGCCGCAACGGTGGACTTCGTGAAGCGCGTCCGTTCGCAAGCGACCAAGGATGGCAAGCGGCGCACAGTCGCCGTTCTGAGTCGGCGCCGCAAGGATTTCCCCTTTATTGACGCCGCTCTGCGCGAGGCCGGCATCCCGACGGAGATCGTGGGCCTGGGCGGGCTGCTGGACCAGCCCGCCGTGCAGGACGTGCGCGCGGCGCTGGAGTTGGCCTACGACGTGGCGGCCTCCCCGTGGCTGGCGCGCCTCTTGGCGGGCATTGACCTGGGGGCCACCGACCTGATCGCGCTGGGCGACAGGGCGCGCGCCTTGGCACGCGAGGAGGGGGTCAGCCCCCACCAGGCCGTTCTCCTGGACGCGGTGGACAACCCGCCCAACCCCGGGTGGGCTGTGGAGGGCCGCCCCGCGATCAGCGAGGAGGCTGCGCGCCGCGTGCGGTTGTTAGGTGAGCGTTTGCGCGCGGTGCGTGAGGGCGTTGGGCGCTCGATCACCGAGCAGGTTGAGCGTGCAATCCTCATCATGGGCACCCTGGACGACGTCATCGCGGACCCCCTGTCGATGGGGGGCCGAGCCGCGCTGGACGAGTTCATTGCGGTGACCGCCGCCTACGAGAAGGAGACGCCGGGCGCGTCGTTGGGGTCTTTCCTCGCGTACCTGCGCGTGGCCGACGAACGCGAGAAGGGGCTGGAGGCTCCCCTGGGCGAGCCGGACCCGAAGGCCGTCCAGATCTTGACGGTCCACGGTTCGAAGGGCCTGGAGTGGGACGGCGTCGCCGTCTTCGGCTTGAGCGACGGGGTGTTCCCCTCCCACGGCAAGGGCAAGAAATCCGTGTCGTGGCAGGACGATCCGCCCTACGAGAAGGCGTGGCTGACGGAGGGTGGGGATCTGCCCCACCCGCTGCGAGGGGACTACGCGGACCTGCCGCCTTTCGACCTGAATGTTGAGGGCGAGAAGAAGCCGTCGGCCGCCTATGAGAAGTGGATGAAGAAGGAGTACGGGCTTGCCGTCGGCGTGTACGCGGAGCGCGAGGAGCGCCGACTCGCCTACGTTGCGATGACGCGTGCGCGCAGCGCGCAGTTGCTGGTGGGCTCGTGGCTGTACCCGGGCAGCAGTGCGACGAAGTTTCCGGCGCGCTACCTCATGGAGGCCAGCTCCCAGCTCTTCGAGCACACGCCGGCGCCTTCCGAAGGCACAGTCGAGGCCCTGGACGATCGCGGCGTGTGGGGCAGCGGCGCGTGGCGAGACCTGGGCGTCGGCTCTGTCGCAGGTGACGGGACGTGCCTGATAGCTCCCGTCCCGGGGGAGGAAGAGCGTACGGCGCTGAGCGCGCCGACGGCCTCGGAAACGTTCCCGCCGGAGCCGGGCCCGTCGCGTCAACGGGTTGCGGCCGCGGCGGACGCTGTGCGCGCGCAGCTACGCGTGTTGGCCGAGGACCGCGACGTGTTCGAGGCCTTGGCGCAGATGGGTGATGACCCGTCGGTTCGGGACACGATTGCCCTGATCGAGGAGGACCGTCTGGGCCGGGAGGCGCCGGTCGTGGACCTGTGGGCCGAGCGCGTGCCCGCGACGTCAGTGTCGGCGATGCTCCAGGATGCGGATGAGTTTGCGCGCGATATGCGTCGGCCGATGCCAGTTAAACCCAGCTCGTTTTCCGCCCTGGGCACGGTGTTCCACGCGTGGGCGGAGCGCGAGCTGCACGTGGCGGGCGCGGATCCCGCGTCCGAGGCCGTGGACCCCTCTGCGGTCGTGCCCGGTGAGGATGGGGCGCTGGCGGGCGGTGACGACGGGGCAGACGAGGCCCTGCTGACGGTGAAGGAACGCGAGCTGCTCGAGAGGCTACGGGTGAACTTCCGCGCGTTCGTCGCGGGGGAGCTGGCCGGCTATCGGGCGGTGGCGATCGAAGAGGCGTTCTCCGTGGAGGTGGGCGGAGTGTCCGTCCAGGGTCGAATCGACGCGGTTTTTGAGCGTGTGAGCGGGGAGGGACCGCGCTTCCTGGTAGTCGACTGGAAGAGCGGTCAGCCGGTGACGGCCTCGACGAAGCCGGAGAAGCTGGCGTACTTCGCGACCCAGTTGCGCCTGTACCGACGTGCGTGGGCCGCTCGCATGGGCGTGGATGCGTCGGAGGTTGGCGCGATGGTCGCGTTCCTGGCGGGCCCGTCGCACTACACGCTCGAGGCCCTCGAGGAGATGCTGGGGAGTGCCGAGCAGTCGCTGGACGAGGCCGTGAAGGGGGCGCTGAGCTGACGGCGACGCAGCCGCCATGTCCGAGCGGAGGCAACACCCCGATTGTCGTTGGGGCAACGCGCTACAGGGATGTACGCCGGTCCTTCTCGATCACGGATGCCCAGTGAGAGTCACCCGCCTGAGCGTCACTCGATGTTTTCGAGATAGCACCGGACATCTGGTCGCACCACTTGTGCATGGTATCGCGGCGTCTCTTGGCGCCTGATTCGAGCTTGCTATAGCCGGAGTTGACGACCAAGAACCCCCAGTTGATGGCGCCCGACGGGAGAGTGATCTCGTCGACGGTTCCACGCAGGGTGTCGTGCCTGTCTTTGAGCCGAGTCATCTCTGCGGGGTCGCAGGCGAAGGATGCTGTCATGACTGGCGTTCCTCCTCGTCATCGGGGCGGAAGTAGAGGTTGTTGTCGGCGGCGTATTGGCGTGCGGTGTCCATGAGCTGGGGGTCTTGTTCGAAGCACACCACGGGATCCGGCCAGCGCTTGCCGTGGGCGGGAGGCTCCATACCGATGAGCGTGAAGGTCCCGACCTTCTCGAGGGTCGCGCTCTCTCCCAGCTTCAGTGTCGCATTCAGGTTGGGTGGCGCATTATCTCCGCCGACCCAATAGACAAGAATATCTGCTTCGGGGGTTCCATCAACGACTTGAGCGTCGGTTGAAAAGACTCTGAGATAGGGGAAGGAATCGATGAGCGGGTAGAGAATTGCCGTTCGAAGAGTGTAGATCGTGCCTGTGCATTGTTCCATGTTCTGTCCTTGTTCTCTGCCGGCGCATGCGCCAACGATGCTCACGGCTAAGACAGCCGTGCTTATCAAGGCAGCTGCGTGTCGGATCAGCTGTTTCATGAGGTGTCTCCAATCGCTGGGTATGGGGTGTACGAATAAACGTTCGAGGAGGGCGTGCGACTGCGGTCCCGTAGAGGGGGCGATCCGCTACCGGCAGGGGGCCAGCCGGTCGTGCTGGTGAGTCTGCCTTGATTCGCGGGCGTGATCCACTGTTAGCGGTCGTCTCGGCGATGTTGATCCCCTTCTTGACGTCTTTGAGTAAGTCCGCGCGCACAGGAGTGGCCGCGACGCAGCTGGGTGACTGCCTACGCGAACCCCTCATATGTTGGACGTTACATTGATGCTAATTGTCTCGGCTTCGTGTCGTGAGGTCGCTTCGTCTCGTGGGATGGTGCGACCTGCTTGGGAGTGTCAAGCGGGGGCGGGCTAGCGCCCCTTTTTATGCGATTTTTTGCGTGACATCTACCGAGGATTTCCACGATTCCAATTGTTAGCGCTATCATTCGTGCAATCTTGGTGTTTGACGTTCGTTAAGGTTATTAAATAAGCGTTGGTGTTAAACTGAAATTTCCCCTAGCCTTACCCCTGATGCGCTGGTAGCCTTGTCCTGTCAATTTCAATGATGAGTGATGGTACGTCAGAAACTGTCTGCCGTTGTGCGCTACAGAGAGGCAGCGCATGTCGGTTGTCAGCGCCTCGTGCCTCTAGTAGGAAGGAGCGCACGATGCGCCCCACTAACTCCAAGTTCCTCGCACTCGGTGCCACTGCCTCGGCCCTGGCGCTCCTCGCAGGCGCGTGCGCCTCGGGAGGCGGATCGACCAGCGGATCCGGTGGCGACCAGGTCCACCAGATGTACACCTGGGTCTCGACGGAAAACGACCGCGCTCAGTGGCAGTCCTTCGTGGATGCTGCCAAGGAGGCGAATCCGGACTTCACGCTGACCTTCGATGGTCCCTCCTTCAATGACTACTGGACCAAGGTCAAGACGCGCATGGTCGCCGGTGATGCGCCCTGCATCCTGACCACGCAGGCGGCTCGCGCCCAGGAGCTGTCCGGGGTTCTCGAGCCTCTCGACTCTTACATGGAGTCGGCGGGCATTAAGGCCTCTGACTACAACGCTGCGATGATGCAGGGCATGACGGTCGATGGCAAGGTTCTGGCCCTGCCCTACGACGCCGAGCCCGACGTCCTGTACTACAACCGTGAGATGTTCGAGCAGGCTGGACTGAGCATGCCCACCACCTCCTACACGACCGAGCAGTTCCTGTCGGACGCCAAGGCCCTGACTGGCGACGGCAAGTACGGCATCGCCGTCAAGCCGCTCCTCCTGGGCAACGCGGCCGGCGACTTCGGTATCGCCTTCGGCGGTCAGGTCTCCGCGGACGGCAAGAACACCCTGACGGATCCCAAGTTCGTTGAGGGCGTCCAGTTCGCCTTCGACCTGGTCCACAAGGAGCAGGTCGCGGTCGCTCCCAACGCTGCCGACAACGATGGCCCCGCGCAGACCGCCTTCACCTCCGGCACGGCCGCGATGATCGTGGACGGTCCGTGGATGTACGGTTCCTTCGAGAAGGAGCTGGGCGATAAGCTCGGTGTTGCGGTGCTGCCGACCCCGACGGGTCAGCCTCGCGCGGTCATCCAGGGCTCGGGCTTTGGCATCTCCAAGTCCTGCCCCGACAAGCAGGCTGCCTTCGATGTTCTCAAGCAGCTGGTGACCCCCGAGGTCATTGGTTCGGTCGCCGACAAGCAGGGCACCGTTCCTTCGGTCGAGTCCGCGATGGACAAGTGGGCTGCGAACAAGCCTGAAGACAGCGCCGAGGCCGTCAATGTCCTCCTCGAGAACGGCACCCCGCTGGTGACGACCACGACGTGGAACCAGATCAACACGTCGTTCCAGCAGTACTCGCCTGAGGGCTTCCGCGGCACGAAGACCGCCCAGGAGATCCTCTCCGACCTGCAGAACTCCGCCGGCTGAGTCCGGTTCATCATCGACGAGGCCGGGGTGGCCTGCTCGGGTTCCCCGGCCTCGTCGATTCAATCCATAGTCGTTAGCGCTAACGACGTTGTTTGGTGCTAACACAAGGATTCACTTTGTTTCCCGTGACGGAAAGGTGACACTGCTGATGAGCGTTGACACTGTGAAACCCGGCCGCGAGGCGGATCCGGGTGAGGCCAAGGCCTCCAAGCGCGCACAGAAGGTGCGCGACGAGGGCAGGCGCGGCGACGGCGTGCGCGCCCTCATCTATCTGGCCCCCGGCATGACCGGGTTCCTGCTGTTCATTGTCCTTCCCCTGATCGCGTCCCTCGTGATCTCATTCTTCGACTGGTCCCTCTTCGGGGGAGGCCGCTTCATCGGAATCGAGAACTACAAGCGCATGCTCTCGGGCGCAGACCCCGCCTTCTGGACGGTCATGCGCAATACCGTCGTGTTCGCCGCGTCCTACACGGCGCTGAACCTCGTGATTTCTATTGGCCTGAGCTACTGGCTCCAGCGCGTGCCCGAGTGGCTGAGCCGCATCCTGCGCGTCATTTTCTTCATCCCCGTCGTCACCCCGATGGTCGGGAACGCGCTCATCTGGAGGCTCCTGCTCTCCGATCACGGCGTGGTCAACTCCGCCCTCGGCGTCTTCGGGATCGAGCACATTCCCTTCCTCAACAACCCGACGCTGGCGATGTGTTCCCTGCTGATGATGAGCCTGTGGCAGGGCCTGGGTTACAACATCGTCGTCCTGACGGCTGGCTTGAATGGCCTGAACACCTCGGTGCTCGAGGCCGCCACGATCGACGGCTGCAATGGCGTCCAGCGCTTCTTCAAGGTCGTCTTCCCGATGATTTCCCCGACCGTCTTCTTCTGCACGGTCATGACGGTCATCGGAGCCTTCAAGGTCTTCGCGCAGCCCTACTTCCTGACTCTCGGCGGCCCGGGTGAAGCGACCAACACGATCGTGCTGTCCCTGTACCGCAACGGTTTCTCTTTTGACAAGCTCGGCTACGCGTCCGCGATGGCGTGGGTGCTCTTCGTGATCGTTATGACGGTGACGGCCCTGCAGTTCGCTGGCCAGAAGAAGTGGGTGAATTACGATGCATAACAAGAAGCGTCTTTCGACGATCGTTTCGGTCGTTCTGCTCAGTCTGATCGCTATCGGTTTCCTGTTCCCCTTCGTGTGGATGGTTGCGACTTCCCTGAAGCCCACGACCGAGGTCTTCACCTTGAGCCCGTCGGGCAGCCGAGTCGCCTGGGATAACTATCCCTCGGCTCTGAACTCGATTCCCTTCGGCCGGGTCGTCCTCAACTCGTTCATTGTGTCGCTGGCCGGCGCGGCCCTGGTGGTCGTCGTGTCGGTCCTGTCGGCCTACGCGTTCGCGCGTCTGCGCTTCAAGGGCCGCGAGCACCTCTTCATGCTGTTCCTGGGCACGCTCGTCCTGCCCCAGGAAGTCCTCGTGATCCCCCTGTACATCGGCATGCAGCGCATGGGCCTCGTGAACTCCTACTTCGCCCTCATCGTGCCCTTCGCGTTCGGCGCGTTCGGCGCGTTCCTGATCCGTCAGTTCCTCATGTCCCTGCCCCTCGAGTTCGAGGAAGCAGCCCGCATCGACGGGTGTAGCGACTGGCAGATCCTGACGAAGATCCTGCTGCCCCTGCTCAAGGCGCCGATCACGGTTGTTGGCGTGTTCGCGTTTATTGACTACTGGTCCGCGTTCCTGTGGCCCCTCATCGTGGTCAACGATTCGACGCTGGCGACGATCCCGCTGGGCCTGCAGATGTTCTCGGGTGAGCGCGGCACCGACTGGGGCCCGCTGATGGCGGCGGTGACGATGACGACGATCCCGTCGATCTTGCTGGTCGTGTTCCTGCAGAAGCAGCTGGAAAAGGGCGTCACCCTGGGCGCCTTCGGGGGACGGTGATGAGCGTGGAACATCGTGAAACGATCGACGAGTCCGCCCGCTGGGGCGCCCTGGCGCGCCCGACCCCGCAGTGGTTCGAGGACGCCCCCCTGGGCATCTTCGTCCACTGGGGTCCCTACTCGGTGCCCGCGTGGGCCGAGGACCACGGGGAGCTGGGTGTCGAGGAGGACTGGGAGGCCTGGTTCACCCACAATTCCTACGCTGAGTGGTACTTCAACACGATTCGTATTCCGGGTTCCCCGGCCGCGCAGCGCCACAAGGACCTGTACGGGTCGGCTTCGTACGACGCGTTCCTGGACGCGTGGGACCCCGACGCGTGGGATCCGGCCGAGTGGATGCGCCTGTTCCACCGGGCGGGCGCCGGATACGCGGTGCTGACGACGAAGCACCACGACGGCGTGACGCTGTGGGACGCTCCCGAGACGGGCACGCGCAACACCGTGCGCCGAGGTCCGTGCACCGATCTCGTGGCCGGCTTCGCGGATGCCGCGCGCAACGAGGGCCTGCGGGTTGGCCTGTACTACTCGGGCGGCCTGGACTGGCACTACCGTCCCCACCGCCCGATCCTGTCCGAGGATGACTGCAAGGATCTGTGCCGCCCCAAGGATGCGGACTACGCGCGCTACTGCTTCGTGCACGTGCGCGACCTGATCGACCGCTACGCCCCCGACGTCGTGTGGAACGACATCGATTGGCCAGACGAGGGGAAGAACTTCGGCCCCTACGGCCTGGGCACGCTCTTCGAGTACTTCTACGCGGCTCGCCCCGAGGGGGTCACGAACGACCGCTACGGCGGCGTTCACGCGGACTACCTGACCAGCGAATACCAGCACATGGGTGACTCGGAGACGAGCGGCAAGCCGTGGGAGAACTGCCGCGGTGTTGGCCTGTCGTTTGGCTACAACCGCGCAGAAGGTGAGCACCAGTACCTGAGTGGTGCTGGAGCGGTTCGCCACCTGGTGGACGTCGTCTCGCGTGGGGGCCGCCTCCTGCTCAACGTGGGCCCGAAGGCCGATGGCACGATCCCGCGCGAGCAGCGCGAGTGCCTGGAGGGCCTGGGGGCCTGGAACGACCTGTACGGATCGGAGCTGCGCGGCGTGCGGCCGCTGTCGGCCGCCGAAGTCGGCGCGCTCAGTGCTCACATGCGCGATGGCCAGGACGAGGCCTGGGTGCGTCTTCTGCCTCACGGCGACCATCTGGCCGTGGTGGCGGATGCCTCCGTGTCAGCAGTGTCGGGTCTGCCGCAGGGCTTCGACTACTCGCGCGCTACGTGCGCGACGCGGGGAGCCCTATGTTCCTGGGACGGTCAGCGGCTGGTCGTTGAAGCCGGTGACAATCCTCCGCGCGATGCTCGCGGGGATGCGCTTCCGCTTGTCGTCACCGCTCCTCGGGCGTGAGACGAGGTTGTCGGTGCGGGCATTGCCCGCGCCGACAACTTTTTTATACGAGCAGCGGTACAGTCGCCACGATCGTCGTCGCGATGGCGGGTGGGATAGGTGAGAACTCCCGTGCGAGGCGAGTAATATCGCAGAGAAAACGCGCTAACGAGACGGAAGTGACAGAGGCTCACTGTACGATAGTGACATCGATATGTGAGTGGGAGGAGGAACGTCATGAGCGCGCGAGTCGCCGTCAGCCAGCCAGTGCTTTCGTGGGCCCTCCAGCGCTCTGAGCGTACCTTCGAGGAAGCGCTGATGAAGTTCCCAAAACTTGGGGACTGGATGGACGGAAGCAGTCAGCCGACTCTTCATGATCTCGAAAAATTTGCGGCTTATACCCACACGTCTCTCGGTGCGCTCGTCATGCCTGAACCGCCCGATGAGACACTGCCTATCGCCGACATGCGTACCCATGAGAGTGCTGCTATCGAGCGGCCCTCTGGGAATCTTCTCGATACTATCAACCGTTATCAGCAATTCCAGGACTGGTACCACGATTACGCCCGTGAACAGGGAGCGGAAAAACTTCCGTTCCTAGGGTCAGCAAGCGTTCAGGATGCCCCGCGGGCAGTTGCTCGCCGTGTGCGTTCTCTCCTGCACCTTGATCATGTGTCGGCGACCGGAACCCAGCAATGGCGCCACGATATCGTCGCAGCGCTTGAAGATGCAGGTGTGCTTGTCATGAGGAGCGGTGTCGTCGGTGCGAGCAACACGAGGAAGCTCTCTACGCGGGAGTTCCGAGGATTTAGCCTCTACGACGACATTGCTCCCTTGATCTTCGTCAACGTCGCTGACGAACCGTATAGCGCACAGAACTTCACCCTCCTGCACGAGTTTGCTCACCTGCTTCTGGGCCACAGTGCGTTGTCTGGGGGCGACCGGTTGCTTGGTGGAACCGGTGAAGAGTCATGGTGTAATCGTGTCGCTGCATGTGTGTTGCTGCCTGACGAGACGCTGACGGCTTTCGACGAAGCGATAACTGTGCTGGATTACCGTGCGGTTGCGCGTCGCTTTGGCGTGTCCGCCGAGGTTGCACTCCACAGACTGCACGGAGTTCAGCGGATTGGTGACGAGCATTACCACGAGCTTCTCGAGGCGGTGCGCGCTGACTACGGTGACGAAAAGCGTCGCAATGGCGGCGGTAACTATTACAACACCCTCACCGCGCGTCTTGGGCGTTCATTTGCGACCGCGATTGTTACATCCACCCTGGAGGGGCGTACAGGATTCACGGAAAGTTTCCGTATGATCGGCACGCACAAGAGGGAAGTGTTCGACGAACTGGCGAGACATCTCCAGGTGGTGTGAGAGATGTACGTCCTGGACACGAACGTCTTCATCGATGCGGCAAATGCGTACTATGCGTTCGATCTGGCCCCCGGATATTGGGACTTTCTCGTCCGGCTATTCGTCTCTCAACACGCCGTGAGTATCAAGTCGGTGTACGACGAACTGGGTGACGCGGGCGACGGTGATCCTCTCAAGGACTGGGCGAAGCAGCATAAGCAACACTTTATCGCTCCCGACTTGCGTGTGGTGGCCTGCTACCAGCAGGTCATGGCGTGGGCAAAAGACAACTATGAGCCGTCGGCAGTCAGCGAGTTTCAACGCGTTGCGGACTCCTGGATCGTTGCGCACGCACTGGCAAACGGGTGGGTGGTCGTCACGCATGAAAAGTCGGCACCTAGGTCGAAGAGACGGATCAAGATTCCGGATGCATGTGCCGCGCTTGGGGTGGAGTGTCTCAATCCCTTCATGATGCTTCGCCAGCGAGGAATGAGCCTCGCCCTCTAGTTGCGTCAACACGCAGGAGTGTCCACCACTCCCGGCGTGGGGGTGACCTCCCTATGCGAGCATCGTCACGATGGTATCCAGAACTCATCGAGGTCGATGAAAGCCCTCAGGACTGGCTGTCTCGCTCGTCGCCGGGGAGGGCGAGGCCGTTGTCGGCGGCGTAGGTACGTGCAGTGTCGATGAGCTGGGGGTCCTGCTGGAAGCAGACCACCGGTGTCGACCAGCGCCTCTCCCCGGAGGACGGGAGCACGTCGATGAGAGTGAAGGTACCGACGTTGTCGAGGGTCGTACTCTCCCCGACCGTGAGGGTCTGATACATGCCCTCCGGCACGCTGACTCCATCGGACCAGCTCACGGTGAGCGTGGCGTGTGGCGCGTCGCCGGCAGCATCGGCCTTGATGCCCGTGAGCCGCAGGGGGCTGAACCCTTCGATGAGCTGATACCTGACCGCTGATTCAAGAACGTAGGTCGTGCCATCGCACGCAGGCAGGTCGCGTTCCTCGTTGGGCGACGAACACGCTCCAACGAGCGACGCGGCGAGTCCGATGGCGCAGGCGATCCGAAGGCCACGACTGATACGTGCGGACATGACATGACCCCCTGAGTGATGTCGACGGTTGGGGCGCTCGGGCGAGCGCAGCGGTGAAGCCGGTTACAGGTACTTCTTGAAGGTTGTCTTGATCGCGAGCATGGTGTCGATCATCCAGTCAAAGTGCTCACTCCACCGGTCCCTGTCGTCGAATGATACGTTCTTATGGACGATGATGCGGCTCGCTTTGCGGTTCGGGAGCTCCCGCCAATCAAAGCTCAGGCCAGCCTCGGCTTCAATCGTCTCCCTCATGGCGTAGAGCGAGCGGAACAGATCCTTATCCTGATCGATGTACAGCTCGACACTCACCTCGCTTCGCTTGTGGACCTGTGACGCTTCGATATGGCACTGAGACGAGCCGATGGCGAAACTCATCCAATAGTCCTTCGAGGGCTTGCGACGGCGGAAGTTGTGCGAAAAGCGTGTGTCCTGAACGGCATAGTCCTGGAATGCAGCCCAGTAGTCGTAGCGTAGCTGCTGGCCCGCATCCGGTGACGTCGCCTTCTTGACTTCCTTGGTCCAATCGTTGGGTCGTTCGACAACCTCGAATTTCACGGCCGGATCGGAGGAACCGATGCGAAACAGCTTGATTTCGCACAGGAAGAAACCGATGTGCTCGTCGGTGTGGTTGTTGAGCCATTCGACCGCGGCTCGATGCTCCTCGCGCGCGCGTTTAACGAGCCAGACGATCACATCCGCTGACTTCCCGGACGCGTAGGTGATCAGCTTTCCGAGGTGGTCGTGATCGGTGTCTTCCAGCTGGTTCTCGATGATAATTGTTCTGTCCGTGCCGGTCTCCGACGCGAAAATATCGACGTTGAAATCGCCGACGCAGGACTCTATCTCGTCGACCGTCATGTCAATCTCGATGGCGTCAGAGAGGAGGGCCATGTTCTCGTCCTGCGCGAGCCACGGGGTGAAATCGAGTGCCTCATGGGGCCATACCGTTCGCAAGTCGCGTATCTCTTCGAGCCTGCTCAGAGCGACCATCGTGTGATTCCTTGTCGTGTTATACCTGCGAACCCGTTGCGCGGCCGCTGTGGTTGTTCATGGGAAGGACGCGGCGTATCGGCGCCCCGGAGAGATCAGAGGGAGGTGAGGCGGTCATCCTTGATGACCTCTGCCCAGGTTGCATCTGCTTGCTCGGACTCGCGGGAGGTCGCCTCAATGGCCTCGGACATGCGGGTGCACCACTCCTGCATGATCTCGCGACGGTCATTGCAATCCTGCCCCAGCTCCTTGTACGCGCCACGCACGACGGAAAAGCCCCACGCGGCTCCTTTCGGCGGCACGACGACCCTTTCCAAGTCGGAACGCAGCTCCTCATGCCTGGCGATCAACGCCCTCATTTCGTCCGTGTCGCACGCGAAACCCTTGCTCATGAGTGACTCCCATCGTCGATCGTGTCGGGGAAGAACAGGCCGTTGGCTCCAGCGTATCGGCGCGCCGTCTCGATGAGGCGCGGATCGGGTTCGAAGAGAATGACCGGCCGTGGGAACATGTCGCCGTCGAGGGGTGCTTCCATGTCGACCAGGGTAAAGCTCCCGACGTTGCTGAGCGACGCGGACTCCCCCTGGGCCAGTTCCGCGCGCATCCCGGGAGGGGGAGTGCCCACGCCGGGCTTCCATGTGACCGCGAGCGTGACGCGGGGAATCCCGTCTGTGATCTCCGAGCGAAGAATGCTCATGGCCGGCTCGCCGAATCCGTCGATCAGGCCGCAACGAACGGCGTGACCGGGGATGATCCACCGGCGGTCCTGGTGAGTCATGTTCTGCCTATCGTGTCGGGGTGGAAGTGCTGGGGGAGCGGCGACACTCTCAGGCGAGAAGTGCGCCCTGCGCGCGGTGCCGCGTTATTTGACGGCACCGAGGGTGACGTTTCCGTAGTACTCTCCGAAATCCTCCCAGGAGATGGTGAATTCCCCGTTGGGGGTCGCGCTTCCCGTCTCCGAGACCGTGTTGGTACCGTGCGGATTGACGAGCGTGAGGCCCGACGAATCGGCGTGTGTGACCACGTAGGAGTGTCCTCGGTAGATGTCGATGCGCGTCTCCTGCCCGTTGGGCAGTGTCACATCCACGGGGGCGGTTCGGTTCTCGAACGCGTCGCTGCACTCCGTGTTGGCGATGGTGGGCTGCCCGCTGTTGGCGGCCTCGATGATCGTCTGTTGTTCGCTGGCGTCGTAGCCGCTTCCAAAGCCGAAGAAGCCGTCCCCGTGAACCGTGGATGTTCCCTGACCGGTGACGCGAGGGAGAGCCTGGCGGGGGTAACCGGCCGCTATCCCGCTTTCAAAGAAGGTTGACCTGTTGACTCCGCCCGGGTGGAGCTGGGAAAACGCCTTTTCGTACAGGGAGATGACGCCCGCAGACCCGCTGGAACGCGCTCCGTTGGCGTACGTGTCTCGCACCAGGACTTCCGTGGAGGAACCGGAGGAGAAGAAGCCGGGCTTGTCGTAGACCGTGACGATGTAGCCGTCGATCGTTCCGTCTTGGTTGTAGTGCGGCCGAATGCCGTCGGCGAGGAGGGCCTGTCCCTCGGGGGAGTTCATGACGGCCATCAGCGATGCCAGGTAGTAGCAGTCACCGATGCTTCCCTGAGCGATTGCGCGCAGGTCGAAGCCGCCCTCTCGCATGGCCTTGATTTCGGCGTTGATCCTGTCAATGTCGCGCTCGCTGAGACGCTCCGTGCGGGAGGGGTCGAAGAAGCCACCCGCGAACTTTGACTTCTTCGCGACGGGTTCGATCGACAGAGCCTGTTGCAGGCTGAGGGCGAGGTCCTCGGCCTCTTGCTTGAGCCTGTTGTAGCGCTCCCTGTACTCGCCCTGGAGGGTGCGCGCTTCGGTGAGGAGGGAAAAGTACGCGTTAATGCGCTGCACGGCGGGAGTGTGCTCGAACGCATCGTCGAGCTTTTGCGCGGCGGGACGCAGGGTGTTCTCCACGTAGTTATGCATGGCGCGTACGTTCCACGAGTAGGATTCGACGTCGTTGGCCGCGCAGGTCATGCCTTCGTTGAAATGGATCATGCGGCTGCGCGCTCGCTGCTGGGATTCCAGGTAGTCGAGGTGCGCGTGGCCCTTCCATGTCGAGATGGACGACGGGATACGTGACACTGCCTGCTCGATGGTGTCTGCTTCCGTGGCGCTTGCGTGCAGGGCCTGCGCGACCGATGCGATGGAATCTGCGTTACCGGGGGCCCCAGGGATCATGGATGAAAACCAAGTCATGGCGCGTCCTTTCTCGCCAACCGTGGTGTCCTCGCGACCGACAATAGCCGCAGCAGTGATGCGCGTCAATCACTTTGTGGTGCGAGATGCGTGCGGGAGGCGCGTCCGTGCCGCGACGCGTCCCTCACCGACGCGAGGGGTTCACCAACGGCGCTGCGCAAGCGTCACGAGAACGAGGGCCAGCAGGATCGCTCCGATGGCGCGGCGCATCTGCGCCTGTGTGCTCATCGCAAGTAGGAGAGCGCCCAACCCGACGCCCGTCAGCACCGACGGGATGAGTCGTCGCAGGGCCGCCGTGTTTGCGTCTCGGCGGTATGCCCACAGCGCGATGGCGTCGCCAATGAGGAGGAGGGCCAGCATGACGCCGGTCGATTCCTTCGCGGGCAGGCCGCGCACCCCGGGAACGAGCGAGTAGGCCCTGCGCCCCGGGCAGCTTCGATAGAAGAAAGGGTGCGGAGGCAACGTCGTTGTTGCCTCCGCACCCCCATGGCACGCGCGCTGGTGAGGTTCGCGCGCACTAGCTCACTGACCCAGCAGCGTGCCCAACACGTAGTCGCGCGCGATGTGCGCGTACTCAAGTGGGGGAGCGATCTTCGGGTCCTGCTCGGCCTCAACCAGGATCCAGCCCTTGTAGCCGTGCTCGACCAGGAAGCGGTAGGGCTCGGTGAAGTCGATGGTGCCGTCGCCGGGCACGGTGAACATGCCGGCCAGGAACGAATCGAGGAAGGAGCGCTTGGCCTCGCGGGACTCCTCCATCTTGGCGGGGCGCACGTCCTTGAAGTGCACGTGCTTGATGCGGTCGATCGCGCCGCGCAGCAGGCCCATGACGTCGCCGTCGCCCACGTAGGCGTGGCCCGTGTCGAAGAGCAGGGAGACCTTGTCCGGGTCGGTCAGCTCGAGCAGGCGCAGGGTCTCGTCCTTCGTCTGG
Organism: Pauljensenia sp. 20925_1_34; assembly: GCF_041432775.1. NCBI lineage: Bacteria > Bacillati > Actinomycetota > Actinomycetes > Actinomycetales > Actinomycetaceae > Pauljensenia > Pauljensenia sp. 20925_1_34. The sequence goes on from NZ_JAPWAG010000005.1 coordinate 87,423, forward strand.
ACGACGGTGCCCAGGTGGTGGTGGTAGACCAGATCGAGGCTGTACTCGTGGGCGATTTCGCCAAGCTTGTTCAGGCCAGCGGCGAGAATCGGCCATTCCTCATCCTTGAGGACGGGCTTGTTCTCGAAGATGCAGATATCGCGGATGCCTTGCACAGAGCCGGTCTGCTCGGAGACCACGACGCGTGTGGCACCCAGGAACTGCAGGTATTCGCAGGTGGCGCGGAAGTCTGGGATGACGGCCTCAACGCCGTCGCGGACGATGAAGGAGGAGAACCACTGGGCGACGATTGTCAGGCCGGCAGCATCAGCCTTTTCCTTCGTCTCTTCCTTCGAGGGGTACCAGCCGGCGACCTCGGTGCCTGCGAAACCGGCCTCGGCCAGGTCATCGAACATGATGTCGATGGTGTTCCATTCGCCGACCTCGGGAATGTCGTCGTTACGCCACGCAATCGGGTGCATGCCCCATGTGATGCCGTTCGGGTCGAAGATCGCGGTTGCGGGATCGTAGACGTGAGTCATTGCAGCTCTCCTATGAGTCGCGGTTGTAAACATCGGCGAGAAGTGCCGGTGCCGCTATTCTACTCGATCCTGTCTAATTGTCCAGACAAAGAATCTGGCTTGGGAGATATCCCAGCCCCCGGTGTGAGGCGTGAACACACGCGCATGAGCCGACCTGTGAAACCCGCCTGACAAGCTGTTTTGGCATCCCCGTCAGATGGCGCAGTGCTTCGAACATGACCATCCACGCGCGAGAATCCCGGTGGGGCGCGAGGCGTCCCACCGGGACAGTTCAGGCTCTTCTTAGGCCAGCGACACGGGCTTGCCGGTCCTCGCCGACTCCGTGGCGGCCTCGGCCAGGCGCAGAGCCTCGATCGCGTCGTCGATGGACGGCGTGGGCTTGGTGCCCGCGACGACCGCGTCGATGAACGCGGTCAGCTCAATGCGGTAGGCGTCCGCGTAGCGCTGCAGGAAGAAGTCCAGGTACGGCTCGGCCGCATCCGTGACCTCGGCATTGGACAGGCGCACGGTGGTGGCGCGGATGTTGTCCGCGTTGAGCGTGCCCGTCGAGCCCTGGGCCTCCAGGCGCTGGTCGTACCCGGCCGAGCACTTGCGGTTGTTGACGATGGTCGCGACGACGCCGGCGGCGTTCTTCAGGGTGACCACGGCGGCGTCGAAGTCGCCGGCTTCCCTGATCTCCTCGTTGAAGTTCTGGCCGAAGGCGTGCACCTCGACGATGTCGCCCAGGAAGAAGCGGGCCATGTCGAAGTCGTGGATGGTCATGTCGCGGAAGATACCGCCGGAAACCTTCACGTACTCGGCCGGGGGAGCGGAGGGGTCACGCGAGATGATGAGCAGGTTCTCCAGATCGCCAATCTTTCCCTCTTCAAGCTGGGCGTGAACCGCGGCGAAGGAAGGGTCGAAGCGGCGGTTGAAGCCGAACATAACGGGCACGGACACGGCGCTCAGCTCGTCACGCGCGGCCTCGACGTCCTTCATGTCCAGAGCAATCGGCTTCTCGCACAGAACGGCCTTGCCGGCCTTGGCGGCGGCGAGCAGGTGGGGGATGTGCAGCGGCGTGGGCGAGCCGATGACGACGGCGTCGACCCCTTCGTCGGTGAAGACGGAGTCCACGTCGGTCGTGTGGCGGGCACCGTAGACCTCGGCCAGCTTCTGCGCGGCATCGCCGAAAGGATCGGCAACGAGGGCGAGGGTGGCGCCGGGGTGCGCGGCGATGGTCTTGGCGTGGACGTGGCCGATGCGGCCGGCGCCGATAACGGCAATGTTGAGCATCTTTGCTTCTTTCTAGGTGAGGGGGTGCTGGAGAGCAGAAAAACCGTGACCGGCGGTGGCCCCGCACGCGACGTGTGGGGCCACCGAGTGGATCACGGGGCGGGCATAATGACGTCGCGCACCAGGGCGTCGAGGTCAGCGTCTGCCTGCAGGAAGCCGCGCAGGGTCCTCGCGGTGGCGCCGAAGGTGTCGAACTCCTCCGGGGTCATGCCGTCGGGCTCGTAGGCGCGGACGAACTCGGGGATTGAGAGCAGCGTCTTCATGATGTCCTCGCGCACCGGGATGTCCATGCGCTCTTCCATCTTGTAGTCCGAGTCGTTGATGAGCTTGGCCCACTTGAACGGCGGGGAGACGACGACGTCGCCGCCGACGAACTCGGACCAGTGCATGACGTTACGGAATGCGGCGGAGAGCATGCGGGCGCGCAGGCCGCGCTTCTGGAACTCCTGGTAGGCGCGCTTGAAGGCGGCAATGCCACACCACTCGAGGTGACCCGGATCCAGGAACATCTTGTCGCGCTCGGCGACCTCCTTGATCCAGTCGTCGAGGCGGCCCACCATGAGGGTGACGACCGGGCCCATCTGGGAGGTGTCCTTGCCCTCGGCCTCGCGGCGCTTGAGGCCGCGCTCGATGGCCTCGCCCGTGGTGACGGCCTGTGCGACGGAGAAGGAGACCGTCACGTTGACGGAGACGCCGCGGTAGGTAGCCTCTTCGATGGCCTCGACACCCACCGAGGTGGCGGGGATCTTCACGATGATGTTCTTAGCGAGGTTGTGGAATTCCTCGGCCTGGTCGGCCAGGGCCTTGGCGGAGCGGGCCAGGCGCGGGTCCGTTTGCATCGAGAGACGACCGTTGCGGCCGTTCTCGGCCTCGAAAATGGGCTCGAGGAGCTTGGCGGCCTCGAGGGACAGCTCGCGCACGACCTGCCAGCCGATCTCAGACTCGGTGGCGTCGGGCATTTCCTTGGCGAGCTCCGCAATGCGGGGCAGCCACACGTCGCGACGCTGGTTGATGCAGGTGTAGGCGATGGTCGGGTTGCAGGTAGCACCAACGCCGCCGAAGGAGATGGACTGCGCCAGCTCGCTGGGATCCGAGGAATCGTTCCACAGGGCGGTGGGGGTGTTACGCGCGGCGTCCAGAAGGGGGCCGGGGGTGTACTCGATGGACATGGCGGGAAGCACTCCTTTGTGATTGCTTTCAACTTTCTCCGTCGGGGATAAGTCTACGGCGAGCGCCTGCGCCTGTCAACAGTTTGTTAGGACAAAGTATCAATACCTTGTCACTGGGCGAAAAGGCTAGCCTCGAAGGAGTATCGCGATGCGCGGTAGATGTGGTCGCCGTACTCGACAATGCGTCCCGAGGGGTCGTATGTCGTGCGCTGCGTCGTCAGCAGGGCCGCCCCGCGATGCTCGGACAGGAGTTTGGCTTCCTTCGCGGTCGCCGTACGTGCGCCGATGACCTGTCGGGCCGAGGCTAGGGTGACCCCGCGCTCGCGCATGAGGTCGTAGAGGGAGCCGGACTCGAGCTCCTGCATCGCGGGTGCAATGTCGGCCGGGATGAGGTTCGTCAGGACGGCGATCGGCTCATCGTTCGTGAAGCGCGTGCGCTCGATGTAAACGATGAGCGTGCCCTCCGCGATCTTGAGTGCGTCAGCCTCTGCTTCCGTGGCGGGATGGGCCTCGTAGCGCTGAATCGTCGTCCGGACTTTGTGGCCAGCCTCCACGAGGTCCTTCATGAGGGACGTCAATTCCACCGGGCGGTGGACCTGGCGGGGCGAGACGATCGTGCCGACGCCGCGGCGGCGTGTGAGGAGGCCGCGGTCCACGAGGCGCTGAAGGGCCTGGCGGGCGGTGGGGCGTGAGACGTGCAGGCGAGCGGCCATCGATAGCTCGTCCTCAAGGCGCGTATCTGCAGGCAGTGCTCCGGAGTTGATCAACTCGGCGATCGGCTCGGAGATCTGGAAGTACAGGGGAACGGGAGATGAGCGATCCAGGGTGATATCCGGGATGTAAGGCCTGTTCTCGGTAGCCTTGGGGGAGTGAGACATGGTCGACCTTCGTAGGGTGGGACTTTGGCCGCGTGAAATAAATACGGTTACATGGTAGCAGTCTTTGACTGGGTGTGGATGCAATGACACGCTGACCCTATTGTATGGACAAAGTTTGACGATTGCCTGTCGATAGTGCATGCTTGGTGGGTCGGGCCCGCGAGCCACCCCAACGGAGAGGAAGGAGTCAGCATGTCCCTGGATCGTCGCTATGTCGACATTCTGACAATGGGCCGTTCCGGCGTCGATATTTTCCCGCTCCAAGTCGGGGCTCACCTCGAGGACGTCGAGACCTTTGGGAAATTCCTTGGCGGCAGCCCGACCAACGTGGCTGTCGCGGTCGCCCGCCTCGGACACCGATCCGGCGTCATCACGGGCGTGGGGGACGACCCCTTTGGGCGATTCGTCACCCGCGAACTCGAGCGCCTCGGCGTCTCCTCCGATCATGTCGTGACCGTGCGTGACTTTCACACACCCGTCACCTTCGCTGAGCTCTTCCCGCCCGACTCCTTCCCTCTCTACTTTTACCGCGAGCCCAGCGCACCCGACCTCGAGCTTGGCGAGGATCAAGTCGACTGGGACGCCGTCGAACGCGCTGGAATCTTTTGGTTCACGGTCACCGGACTGTCGCGCGACTCATCCTTCGGCCTGCACCTGCGTGCCCTCGACCATCGTGACCGAGGTACAGGCACCACGATCCTCGACCTCGACTACCGCTCCAATCTGTGGAGTGGCATGGCCCAGGCGCGCTCGCGCGTGGGCGCCGTTCTCTCCCGCGTGGACGTCGCTGTCGGCAACCGCGAGGAATGTGAGATGGCCGTCGGCGTGTCCGACCCCGAGAAAGCTGCGGATGCCCTCCTGGAGCGCGGCGTCAAACTTGCGATCGTCAAGCAGGGCCCCAAAGGCACCCTCGCCAAGACCGCCGACGAGCGCGTCTGGGTGGAAGCCTGGCAGGTCGACGTCATCAATGGCCTGGGTGCCGGCGACGCGTTCGGCGGCGCACTCATCCACGGCCTCGTCGAAGGATGGGACCTGGAAAAAACCATCCGCTACGCCTCGGCTGCGGGAGCCTACGTGTGCGCGTGCATCGAGTGTTCCACCGCGATGCCCACCCAGGAGCAGCTGAGCACCTTCGTGGAAACGGGGGTCCTCCCGTAACTCACCGACCCGCGCCCCAGCCTCGTATCGAATAAACCCCTTGCGGCACCGAAGCCCCAACCCAGGAGACTCAGATGACTCTTCCCGATATCTACGTTCCCGCCGGCTCCTCCGGCCATGGCAATTTCACCGTCGACATTGACCCCCAGCGTGCTGGTTGGGCATTCTCGGGCCTGCGCGTCCTCGTTCTCGAGGCCTGCGCCTCCCAGGTCGTCGAGACCGGCGAGGCCGAGCTCCTCGTCCTGCCCCTCGCCGGCGGCGCCACCGTCGAGGTCGACGAGCAGACCTTTGAGCTGGAGGGCCGCCGCGGCGTCTTCTCCGGCGTCACCGACTACCTGTACGTCGGACGCGGCAAGAGCCTGACCATCACCTCCGCCCGTGGCGGCCGCTTCGCCTTCCCCTCCGCGATTGCCACCCGCGACATCCCCGTCGCCTACTACCCCAAGAGCCAGGTCCGCGTCGACCTGCGCGGCGCCGGTGACTGCTCGCGCCAGGTCAACAACTACTCCCTGGCCGTCGAGGGCGTCACCACCTCCCACCTGCTGGCCTGCGAGGTCATCACCCCCGGTGGTAACTGGTCCTCCTACCCGGCCCACAAGCACGAGCAGGACTCCGAGGACGAGCGCGAACTCGAAGAGATCTACTACTTCGAAATCGAAGACGGCCCCGAGGGTTCCAAGGGCTTTGGCCTGCACCGCACCTACGGCAGCCCCGGCCGCCCGATCGACCTGTGCTGCGAGGTCCACGACGGCGACGTCGCCCTCGTGCCCCACGGCTACCACGGCCCCTGCGTCGCAGCCCCCGGCTACGACATGTACTACCTCAACGTCATGGCAGGCCCGAACGAGGACCTCGTGTGGCTCGCCCCTGACGACCCGGCCCACCACTGGATCCGCGCGACCTGGGAAAACCAGGAAGTGGACCCCCGGCTGCCCATGAACAAGTAAGAAAGACCCGAAAGGACTATCCATGAGCAAAGAAGCCTACAAGGGTACCGTGCGCCTGACGGTCGCACAGGCAATCATTCGCTTCCTGTCCAACCAGTACACCGAGCGCGACGGCGTCGAACATCGCCTCATCGCGGGCGCCTTCGGCATCTTTGGCCACGGTAACGTTGCTGGCATCGGTCAGGCCCTGCTGCAGAACGAGATCGCGCCCGCCGAGGGCGAGAACCCGATGCCCTACATCATGCCCCGCAACGAGCAGGGCGCCGTCCACGCGGCCGCGGCCTTCGCCAAGACAGCGAACCGCCTGCAGACCTGGATGACGACCGCGTCGATCGGCCCCGGTTCGCTGAACATGGTGACCGGCGCCGCGACGGCGACGACCAACCGCCTGCCCGTCCTCATCTTCCCCTCCGACCAGTTCGCGACCCGCATCCCGGACCCGGTCCTCCAGCAGCTCGAGGATCCGACCTCGCTTGACGTGACCGTCAACGACGCGTTCCGTCCCGTCTCTCGCTTCTTTGACCGCATCAACCGTCCCGAGCAGCTGATTCCCTCGCTCCTGAACGGCATGCGTGTCCTCACCGACCCGGCCGAGACCGGTGCCGTGACGATCGCCCTGCCCCAGGACGTTCAGGCCGAGGCTTACGACTGGCCGGTCGAATTCTTCGCCAAGCGCGTGTGGCACGTGCGCCGTCCCCCGGCCGAGCGCGCCGCCATTGAGCGCGCGGTAGCCAAGATCCGTGCCGCCAAGCGTCCCCTCATCATCGCCGGCGGCGGCACCATCTACTCCGAGGCCTCCGAAGAGCTGCGCGCGTTCGCGGCTGCGACCGGTATTCCGGTGGCGGACACGCAGGCCGGTAAGGGCGCCATCAACTGCGATCACCCCTGCTCCGTGGGCGGCGTCGGTTCCACCGGCGGCGACTCGGGCAACCACCTCGCCGACAAGGCCGACCTGATCATCGGTGTGGGCACGCGGTACTCCGACTTCACGACGGCCTCGAAGACGCAGTTCAAGAACCCCGACGTCTCCTTCGTCAACATCAACATCACGCCCTTCGATGCCGCCAAGCAGAGCGCTGAGATGGTTGTGGCCGACGCCCGCGAGGCGCTCGTTGCCCTCACTGAGGCCCTGGCCGACTACCACGTCGACGAGGCCTACACCGCCGAGATCGCCGCCGAGCGGGAGGCATGGGCCGCCAAGGTCGAGCAGTGCTACCACGTGGGCAACGCCCCGCTGCCCGCCCAGACCGAGGTCTTCGGCGCGCTCAACGAGCTCATGGGCGATGAGGACGTGGTCATCAACGCCGCCGGCTCGATGCCCGGCGACCTGCAGGCCCTGTGGCAGGCCAAGACGCCCGTCCAGTACCACGTCGAGTACGCCTTCTCCTGCATGGGCTACGAGGTCCCGGCTGCCATGGGCGTCAAGCTGGCCCGCCCGCAGTCCGAGGTCGTCTCGATCGTCGGCGACGGCACCTACCAGATGCTCCCCATGGAGCTGGCCACGGTCGCCCAGGAAGGCATCAAGGTCATCTACGTGCTGCTGCAAAACTACGGCTTCGCGTCCATCGGCGCCCTGTCCGAGTCGCGCGGCTCCCAGCGCTTCGGCACGAAGTACCGCCAGCGCGGCACGGGTTCGCACCTGGAGGACACCGACACGATTGCTGGCGTCGACATCGCGGCGAACGCACGCTCGTGGGGCATCGACGTGCTCGAGGTCCACACGATCGAGGAGTTCAAGGAAGCCTACAAGGTGGCCGCCGCCTCGGATCGCGCAACCATGATCCACATCGAGACTGACCTGATGGGCCCCAACCCGCCCGGATCCTCCTGGTGGGACGTGGCGATCTCCGAGGTCTCCGTGCTCGAGTCCACGCAGCGCGCCTACGAGGACTACCAGAACGACCGCAAGCCGCAGCGTCACTACCTGTGATGCGCTGAGTGCGCCGTGGGCGGCCCCGGAATTGTCCGGGGCCGCCCCCTTTTTGTTCGCGGCGGACGAGGCGGGGGCGGGGAGTTCGCGATGGGGCAGGCCCGGCCACGGCCTCGTTCGGGGAGCGCGAGGCTCGTGTACGATAGACGGGACAATTGTGTCCGGATATGTGCCGGTATTGCGGATATCGCGACATTGGTCGCAGAAACATGCTACTGTTTGTCCTAACAAAGGTGTTTCGCCATTCGTGGATGAATGGGAAGAAAGGTAAAACCAATGACAATCAACCTGTGGGTCAACGGCGAAGAGTACGTCGCTCACTCGGACAAGACCATCGGCGTCGAAAACCCCGCCACCGGCAAGGTCGTCGACCAGCTCGCCCTCGCCGACAAGCACTGCCTCGACCGCGTCGTCGAGATCGCCCGCGAGGCACAGAAGGAATGGGGCCGCACTGCCCTGGCCAAGCGCGTCGACATCATGTTTAAGTTCCGCCAACTCGTCATCGAGCACCAGGACGAAATCGCCGACGCCATCGTGCGTGAGGGCGGCAAGACCCACGGCGACGCCCTCGGAGAGATCGCCCGCGGCCGCGAGACCATCGACTTCGCCTGCGGCATCAACGCCGCCCTCAAGGGCGAGTTCACCGACCAGGCCTCGACCGGCGTCGACGTGCATACCCTGCGTCAGCCCGTTGGCGTCGTCGCCGGCATCTGCCCCTTCAACTTCCCGGCCATGGTCCCCATGTGGATGCACCCCGTCGCCCTGGCCACCGGCAATGCCTTCATCCTCAAGGTCGCCTCGGTCGTCCCCAGCGCCTCGCTGATCATCGCCCGCCTCTACAAGGAAGCCGGCCTGCCCGACGGCCTGTTCAACGTCATCGCCGGTAACCGCGACCTCGTCTCCGACATCCTCACCCACCCCGGCATCGATGCCATCTCCTTTGTCGGCTCCACCCCGGTCGCCCACATCGTCCAGGACACCGGCGTCGCGCACGGCAAGCGCGTCCAGGCCCTGGGTGGCGCGAACAACCACGCGATCGTCATGCCCGACGCGGACATCGAGTTCGCCGCGCAGCACATCAGCGCCGGCGCCTTCGGTGCGGCCGGCCAGCGCTGCATGGCCCTGCCCGTCATCGTCGCGGTTGGTGGCGTCGAGGAGAAGCTGGTCCCCGCGATCAAGGCGCGCGCCGAGAAGATCGTTGTTGGCCCCGGCACCGACCCGGCCTCCGAGATGGGCCCGGTCATCACCCGTTCCTCGCAGGAGCGCATCACCAACTGGATCGACGAGGCCGAGGCTGCGGGCGCCACCATCGTCCTCGACGGTCGCGGCTACCGCCCCGAGGGCGAAGAATACGCGGACGGCTTCTGGATGGCCCCCACGATCATCGATGGCGTGGACCGCGGCCTGAGTGTCTACTGCGAAGAGGTCTTCGGCCCGGTCCTGGTCGTCGTGCATGCCGACACCTACGAAGAGGCCATCGAGATCGTCAACTCCTCCGAGTTCGGCAACGGCTCCGCGATCTTCACCTCCGACGGCGATACCGCCCGCCACTTCGTCGTCGATGTCGAGGCCGGCATGGTCGGCGTCAACGTGCCGATCCCGGTTCCGGTCGCCTACTACTCCTTCGGTGGCTGGAAGGAGTCGCTGCTGGGCGACACTCACATCCACGGCCCCGAGGGCGTGCGCTTCTATACGAAGGCCAAGGTTGTCACGACCCGCTGGCCCAAGCGCGGCGAGAAGGTTGGCTACGTCGGCATGAACTTCCCGACGAACGCCTGACACTAACGACGCTCTCATGAAAGGCGGGGTAGGTCTGTCGATCCGCCCCGCCTTTCGTCTCATTATGTCTGGACATGTCTAGTGCATTAGTGAATGAACGTGTGGATAGCCTGCGCGAGTAGGCGGCCGCCCCCGGGCGAGCGGAGGTGCGGTGGGCGGTCCTCGCGCCGCACGGAAGTCCGGCGGTGGGGTGCTGAGGGGAGGCTAGCGGGCCACGGCCTCGTTGATGACGGAGGCAACCTCGCGGGCAACCGACGCCCACGTGAAGTGCTCGCGCACCCGCGCGCCGACGGCCGCCGCGCACGAGGCGCGACGCACCGGGTCGGTGACGGCCTCGCGCAGGGCGGGCACGAGCGCGTTCGTGAGCTGCTCCGACGTGGCGCCGTCGACGATCCAGCCCAGAGCGGGGGAGGTGATAACTTCTTCGGTCCCGCCGCGCGGCGTCGCAATGATCGCGCAGTCGCCTAGGGCAGCCTCGAGGATGGAGGTGGGCAGACCCTCGGGGTACATCGACGGGTAGACGAACACGTCGGAACGACGGTAGAGGCTCATGACGCCGGGGAAGTCCAGCTTGCCGAGGAACGTCACGGCGGGGTCGGAGCCGTAGCGTGCGTGCAGCTCGTCCTCGATGGGGCCGGAGCCAGCCACGGCCAGGCGCAGCGGTACGTCGGGCAGCTCGGCGCGCAGGCGCGCGAAGGCGTCCAGCAGCGCGACGATGCCCTTCTCGGCGATGAGGCGGCCCGCGTAGGAGATGACGATCTCGGAGCCCTCGCCCCCGCGCGGCCACAGGCGTTCGTAGCGGTCGTCGGCCACGGCCGTATCCTCCGGCGTCACCGCGTTATACCACACGCCCGAGGCCTTGATTGTGAAGTGACGCAGCCACTTGTTGCAGTTGCGCGACACCCCATAGTAGGAGGTCACGTGCTTCTTGACGAAGTGGGTCAGGCCGTGCTCGTAGATGCCGCCGAAGAAGTCCAGCACGGGGTTGCCCACGCTCATGTGCGCGGTGCCGTGCTCGATGAGTGCGACCGGGCGGCCCAGGCGGTGCGCGAGGCGAGCGCCGAGCAGGCTCGTCAGGTGGAAACGCGTGTTGACGATGTAGAAATCCGCGTTCTCGGCCTCGACGGCGGCCATCGTTTCCTTGAAGCGGGCGTCGCGCTTGAAGAAGGGGTAGCGCTGCTTGAAGATACTCTTGGTCGGCAGGCGGTAGATGCGCAGGCCGTCCTTGTCCTCGAAGCGGGGCAGGGACTCGTCGTGCAGGGACGTGACGATGAACACGTCGTAGCCGAGAAGTCGCAGCTGCTCGCTCAGGCGATCCTGGTAGCGTTCGATCCCGCCCAGGTAGGGCAGGAAGAACTCCATGAAGATTCCGACCTTGATGGGGGACTGAGAGCGGTCAGCCATTGACGGACTCCGTTTCGATAGGTGCGTTGCGAACGGGGATGAGCATGAACGCGACGAAAAGGATCGCGAGCAGCGCCATGGTTGAAGCATAGGCCAGGGACGCGCCCATCATCGCGTAGGATCGCACGAGCGGGGCGGCCGCGACGTAGGCGGTGCCGCCCGCGATCAGGAAAGCGACGAGGACGGCGCGCAGGCGGCGCATGGTGGCCAGCGCGTAGTAGAGGATGACGCCGGCCGCGTTGAGGGCACCACCGAGGACGAGCACCATCAGCTCGGGCACGTAGTCGGACACGTCCGTGCCGAACACGAGGGTCAGCAGGGGAGCGCCAATAAAGTACGTGACGACGGCGACCAGCACGAAGGCTCCCGCGGTCGTGAGCAGGCCGCGGCGCACGATCGAGAAAAACTCGCCGCGCTTACCTTCGGTCCAACGCAGCGCCATGCGCGTGAGCAGGGGGCGGAACACAAATAGGGAGAGCATGTTGATCGCGACGGCCGGCATGTAGATGATCGCGAAGACGCCCAGCTGCTCGTCGCCGAGGTTCGCGTGGATCGCGAAACGCGGCGCGTTGGCCAGGTACTGGTTGAGGAAGGCGGCGATGAACAGAGGCAGACATTCCCACAGGATTCCGCCGATGCCTCGTGCATTGAAGGACGGGGCCAGGGAGAAGAGGCCGCGCGCGGGCAGCCCGTAGGCCACGACCAGCACGACGCACGTGACCGCGAAGGTGACCAGCGTGGACAGGAGCAGGTCCTGGGTGAACCAGTACAGCCCCGACCACAAGAAGGTGGTCGTGAAGATGCGCGCGAAGCAGGCCTTACCCGCGATGTCCAGGCGCCCGGAGCGTTGGAACTCCGAGTAATACACGTCCTCGAAGGCGTCGAAAATACGCAGGAGCGCCATGGCGGCGATGACCGTGAACGCCGGGTAGGGGTCCTTCGTCGAGGAGCTCCAGGAGTGGGAGAGGATCAGGCCCACCATGACCAGGCAGGTCAGGAGGCGCGTCGACAGGTAGGTGCCAAAATCGAAGCGTCGCCGCACGTCGGTCACGTGGAAGGTGCGCACCTCGTACAGGCCCACCGTCTGGTACTGCTGGCCGATCGCCAGGGCCAGGGTGAACAGGCCGTACTGGGCACGCGCGAAGGTGTCGGTCGCGCCCGAGCGCATGATCGCCACGCCCATGATGACCACCGCGAGGCTGGACATGAGGGAGGCGGCCGTGTTCCACAGGTAGTCGCGCCCCAGCTGCCCACGCGATTCGAGGGCTTCCTCGGTGGTTTCCACCTGCTCGCCGGGGCCCTGGGCCTCGGGCATGGACGAGGCCGTGGTGTCCTGTTCGCTCACGCGCCGACTCCGTCCTGGGTCGCGGGGCCCGGGTCGAACGGTCCAAAGACGATGTGGAAGGGCTCGTGCGTGACACGGTCCTCGGGATCCGGCACGCGCATGTAGTCGCCGTAGCCGCGCGTGAGCACGACGTCGTAGGCGGCGGGGATGCGCACGGTGATGTCGTCGAAGGGGACGGACTTGGCGGGGAAGAGCTCGGCCTCCGAGGCGCTCCATCGCCTGGGATCGCGCGTCGAAAAGTCCCCGTACAGGGTCGTGCCGTCAGCGGCCAGCTGCGGGTTCTCACGCCCCTTGAGGGCGGCGCGCATCCAGCGGCGGTACAGGGAGGCCTCGTTCACACGCAGCGCCCGCATCCCCCAGTGCGCGCAGGCCATGGCCGCCGAGGCCAGCTGGCGTGCCGGCGTGGGCAGCCCCGTTGGCGGGTTGGGGATCGAGCGCAGGAACATGAGGCGCGCCCACAGCCACGTGCCGCGCGACTGGGAGCGGAAGCGTGCCGGATCGGCCGCGATCTCGTCCAGGACGAACAGGTCCACGCCGATCGGCATGCGGAAGGCTCGGTCCTTGGCGACCTTCGAGACGAACTCGGAGCCCTTCAGGCCCAGGACGCCAAAGCTGATCGGGTAGTTGGAGTGCGAGGCGGGCGAGGCGATAAAGAACTCGTCCCCCAGGAGCGCGGGGGCCTCCGCGATGAAACGCTCGTAGTCCGCCCGGGGCATGCACACGTCCCCGTCGTCGTCCCAGGGGATGAAGCCCCGGTGGCGCACCGCGCCGATCGCCGTGCCACCGTAGGCGACGTAGCGCACGCCCAACAGGTCGCACACGCGGTCGATCTCAGCCAGGCACCGCCTGGTGACGCGCTGAATGGCTGCCAGGGTTGCGGGATCTGCCGCGCTCATGTCTCTCCGATTCTTCGATGGGGTCGCGGGTCTACAGGGAGTCGGCGTAGGGGCCGAAGTCGATGACGGCCGCCTCGTGGTTGTAGCGTTTTTCGGGCGGGGGCAGCTGCATGTAGTCGCCGTAGCCCGCGCGCAGCAGCGAGTCGTACTCGTGCTGAATCATGACGGTGATGTCCTCGAAGGGGACGTCGATGGTGGGGAAGAACTCCTCCTCGCGCACGATCCAGTTCTGCGGGTCGCGCATCGTGAAGTCCGCGTACACGCCCGTGCCCGTGCCCTCGTAGCGGCGAACCGCCTTCTCCCAGCGGGCCTGTAGGCTGCGCGGCGTGGCCCGCACGGCCTTGAGGCCCAGGTGCGCCACGGTCGTCGCGGAGAAGATCAGCGCCTTCTTCCACGTGGGCGTGTTGATCAGGTGAGGGCGAGGTGTTCCCTGAAGGAAGAGGAGGCGGCCCCACAGCCACGACTGGCGGGACATCTGGCGGAAGGCCTTCTCGTCGGCCGGGATCTCGTCCAGGGGCAGGATGTCCAGGAAGAAGGGCATGCGGTACTTCGAGTCCTTGTCGGCCTCCGGGATCAGGAGCGTGCCCGGCAGGACCATCTTCGTGAACATGAAGGGGAAGTCCTCGCGCGTGCGCGTGTTATCCAGGCGGAAACGCTCATCCAGCAGCGCGGGCGCCTCGGCCAGGAAACGCTCGTAGTCGGCGCGCGTCATCATTACGTCGATGTCGTCATCCCAGGGGATGAAGCCGCCGTGGCGGATCGCGCCAATCGCGGTGCCGCCGTAGACCGCGTAGGACACTCCGATGAGTCGGCACACCCGATCCAATTCAGCCAGGATCAGCGTCAGGAGTTTTTGGACCTTGCGCAGGTCGGCGTCGGGCGTCGTCATAAGTCCTCCGAATACGACTAAGCGGGTGGGCGCGCCTGCGCCCACCCGCCATTGTCTCACGCCTGGGAGCTCGTGACCTTCTCCGTTCGCTTGGGAAGCAGGTCACCCCAGTTGGAGGTGGCCGCCAGGACCGTGCCCACCAGGATCACGACGCAGCAGATGACCTGCGTGAGCGTCGGGATCGTTCCCTGCAGCACCAGGGCAAAGATGATCGCCCACGCCGAGTAGGAAATGTTCAGGGCCATGCCTCGCGAGGCGCCGATGGCCGACAGTGCCTTGTAGTAGAAGAGGTACGAGGCCGTCCCAGCCAAGCCGGCCAGGGCCACGACGCCCGCGGACAGGTGAGCCAGCGAGTGCAGCGTGAAGCCGAAGACGCCCGCGATGGGAGCAACGATGAAGAGGTAGACCACGGCCGACGTGGTCTCGCGGATTTGGAGCGCCACCTCGTTATCCACGGCCTCGTCGCGCATGCCCCACGTGAGGATGACGGCCTCGGACCCCCAGCCGATCACGCACGCCAGCGCGCCGATGATACCCAGGATCGCGTTGCCGTCCTTAACGGGGTCGGAGGTTGCAGACAAGCCCGTCACCACGATGGCACCAAGCGCCACCAGCAGCGCCACGATCTGACGCGGAGCCATGCGCTCCTTGAGCAGGGCGAACGCCAGCAGCGTTCCCAGGGCCGGGTAGAACGTCGAGATAATCGCTGTCAGGCCGGGGCCGATGTTGTCGATGGCAATCAGGTAGCCGCTCATGCCGATCGGGCCACCCAGCAGGGCCGCCACGACAACCGACATACCCGGGCGGGTGCGAAGCCCGTTCCAGGTGTCCTTCAGGCGCCCGCGAATCGCCATGTAGACCAGGAGGATCACGGCGCACGCGACGTCGTGCAGGACCGCGCCAACGAGCGCCGACTGGCCGAAGCCGTCAAACGGAATCATGGCTAGCGCGATCGCTAGCACGACCGTGTCCAGGCCCCATAGAGCGCCCGAGAAGAAGCCGTAGCGCTTGCCTCCGTGCTGAGTTTTCATGCCAGTTCACCCTCCTGGGAAACCTGCGCGCCCGAGGTCGAGGTGGCCTCGTACGAAGCGAGCAGGGAATCGATTGTGCGTGTCGCGTGCGAGTAGTAGATGTAGAGCCATTCGCCCACGTCGTCGCCTTCGGCCTCCTTGACCAGCGCCCACAGGTACCAGCACCAGCCGGCGAAGACCTCGTAGGCAAAGAAGTGGCGCGCCTCGCGCTCAGTGGGGGTGTGCCCCAGGTAGTACTCGAGGGCAGCGGCCGCGCGTTCGCGGGTCATCTCCGCCGTGCACACGGTCATCGTGCCGAAGTCTGCTGCCATGTCCGACATGCCCGCGTACTCCCAGTCGATGAGGCTGATGGTGCCGTCCTTATCCACCAGGAAGTTCGGGGGGAAGAAGTCGTTGTGCGAGGGGACTTTATCGAAGCCGTCCGCGTCCGCGAATGCTTTCAGGCGCAGGACCTTGTCGCGCAGCTCAAAGTATCCGGGCACGTCAATCGGGCCGAAGGTCTTTAGGAGGCCCTCGTAGCGCAAGCCTTCGGTAACGAAGTCGAAGGAGCGGTCCAGGACTCGACCGGAGGTGTGCAGGGCGCGGTCCATCTCCATAGCCGCTTTCAGTTCTTCGGGGCGGGTCACGTCCAGGTTGCGCACGTCGCGCACGAAACGCGAGAGCTTCCATCCCGCCGCCGGGTCGCCCGTGATGAAGGTATCGTCGATGCCGAGTTCGGCGGCCAGGCGCAAGCCGGCGAACTCTGCGCTGCGGTCCACGATCTTCTCCGTGCCGATGCCGGGGTGGCGGTAGACGTACTCGTCGTCTCCGACCGCGAAGTGGCACGACAGGTTCGTGATGCCCTGCTTGAGCGGGTAGAAGTCGCGGATCTCCGACTTTGCGCAGCCCAGAGTCTCGACGATGTGGTCGAATACCTCGGAGTCGACGTTTTCGATGAACAGCGGATCGAAGTCACGCACCTCGTCGACCGAATCGAACTCGTGGATGACGCCGTCGGGGTAGCGGCGGATCACCATGTCGAACGACTTGATGTGATCCAGGTAGATGGACTCCCACAGCTTCGAGACAGTCTCGGGCTTGTCGTAGACCTGTTCGAGGATCTCGCGGAACGTTGCGGAGAAGTTGCGGTCGAAGTAGACGTGGCCGAGCATGACCCACGCATCCTCGCCGCCCACGGTCGCGCCCGTGATGCGGTCGCCCGCGCCCACCTTGATGCACCACTCGTCGGTGGGGCCCTCGACGTAGTTGGCCGAGTAGTAGGACTTGTAGACGTAGGGTTCGAAGGGGTTCGTCGTGAAGTAGTCGTCCGAGGAACACACGTAGGTGTTGTCCAGGCGTTCCCGCACGCGCCACAGGGAGCCGTTGTTGTTACGCGTGGCGTACTCACGGTTGACGACGATGTCGACGCCGTACTTGTCGGCCAGGTAGAAGTAGTATTCCTTCTTGTAGCCGACGACCAGCGTGATATTCGTGATGCCGACCTCGTGGAGCTGACGAATCTGACGCTCGACCAGGATCTCGCCGCGCACCTTGAGCGTGCCCTTGGGACGCTCGTAGCTGATGGGGGCGAAGCGCGCGGACAGGCCGGCCGCCATGATGACGGCACCCGTGACGCGATAGGGTTCCAGTGCTGCGCGTCCCGCGTCGGTGATTGCGCGGTCCTCGATGTAACCGGCGGCCTCACACTCGCGCGATGCGGTGTTGACGCGGCCCAGGCTCATGCTGGTGGCCACGGACAGCGCGCGCTGCGTGAGGGCGGATCCGGCCCGCGCCAGGGCGGTCAGGACGTTAAATTGGGGTTCGCTGAGAGTGCCAACGTTCGTCGAGGGCATGCGATCACCTTTCGTTCACAGGGGTTGCCTGGGTGTTGCGTGTTCGAGCATAGCACCCATGTGACCAAATGTGAACATTTGGTGGTGGTAAGCACATGATCCGTGTCGTGTGGCGGTCGTGTTTTCCTTGACATGCCGGGCCTGGTGGCGTGTCTTCACGCGCGGTGTCAGGGCCGACGCGCCCTGACAGATGCGGCTCGTTCGCAGGGGTGCGTTGCGGCCCCTCGCCTGCTCGGCGCGCCCTCGCCTACCGGGCCACGGCCTCGTAGATCGCGCGCAGCTGGGCGACCGATGCGCGCAGAGAGCGCTCGGCGTCGACCCAGGCGCGGCACGCCGCCCCACGCTCGGCTAGCTCCGCGTCCGACCATGCCAGCGCCTCGTCGATGGAGTGGGACAGGGCCCACGGCGTGCGCTCGGCGGTCAGCAGCGAAGCACCGGGCGCGACCATCTCCGGCGTCCCGCCCGTCCGATACGCCACCACGGGCACGCCGCACGCCTGCGCCTCCAGCAGCACCAGGCCCGCCGCCTCCTGCCGCCCCTGCGTCGGCTTCGTCGGCAAGACAATCACTCGGGCTCGGCGCACCCACTCGCGCACGCGCTCGCGCGGAAGGCGCCCGGTGAGCCTCACGTGCGCGGGTGCACTCGCTCTCAGAGCGGGAGCCAGGGGACCGTCGCCCACCAGAACCAGGCGATGCGGGCGGCGCGTCGCCAGCGCGGCGGAGGCCTCCACCAGATCATCGACGCCCTTCAGGGTGGACAACGCCCCCACGAACAGGACGACAGGGGTATCGGCATCTGCTGGCAGGAAGGCATCGACGAGGCCGTGGCCGGGCTCGGCGGGAACAGTGTTGCGCGCGGGGGCCGGAGTCCACCAGTCGGTATCCACGCCCTGGTAATGCACGGACAGGCGCGCCGGATCCGCGCCCGCCCCCAGGGCCACGTCCGCCAGGTAACGCGACACCGCCAGGAGACGCGTCGCCCCCTCGAAGGCCGCCCGACGATTGTGGGCGTTCCAGGCCGCGCCCAGGCCTCGCCCGAGCCTCGGGTACGCGTCCCCTCCATGCAACGTCACCACCAGGGCAGCGCCGCTCTCGCGCGCGGCCCCCACCGCCGGCAATGACCAGGTGGCCTGATGCTGGTGGATCACGTCCGGACCCCACGAGGACACCGCGCGGCGCATCGCGCCCAGGCCTCGTGCCTGGCGCAGCGCGCGCACGGGGAGAGCAGGGGAGAGCGCGCCGGGGGCGGCCTCGTAAATGGGCAGTCCGACCGACGAATCACTGACCCGCGCCGCCAACGTGAACACCCGCCAGTCGCACTCCGGCATGGCGAGCGCGTGCGCGACCGCGAAATACGTCGGGGGAACCAGCAGGGTTCCCTTCGTCAGGGCGACCTTCACGGCAGCCGCCCGACGCTGCGGGCGCTCGCGGCGCGCGGGGAAACGGGCATGCCACCATCCTACGGGCTGCGGAAGGCGACCTGGTGATTTAATGAACACATGACGACTGCACCTGTCCGACCCGCCCGCTCGGGCGTGCTGCGCCAGGTGCTCACCCTGCTCAGTGGCACCCTCCTGGCCCAAGTCATCGCATTCGTCGCCCAGATCGGCATCGCCCGCCTCTACACCGACGCGGACCTGGGGTACCTGGGGATCTTCACGTCCGCCGCCACGCTCGGCGCGGCCGTCGCGGGCGCCCGCTTCGACCTGTCCATCGTCCTGCCCTCCCCCGGGGACGAGGCCTCCGCCCGCTCCCTGTTCCGCCTGTCCTCGCGCTGCGTGCTCGCCGCTTCCGGGGTTGCCACGCTCGTTGCCGCCGCCTCCTGGCTGTGGGTGTCCGCCCGCTACGGGGCCGGGCTCGCCGGGTGGATGTTGGCCGTCGGGCTCTCCGTGCTCTTCCTCGCCCAAGGGCAGGTCTGCTCCTACTGGCTGACCCGGCACCGGCGCTTCCAGGCGATCGCGTCGTCCTCCGTCGTTCGCTCCCTGGGCATCGCGGCGCTCCAGCTCGCCTGCGGGTTTGTGGCCTCCGGTGGGCTGGGCGCCGCCATTGGCGCGACCCTGGCGGGACAGGGGATTGCCGTGGCGTATCTGAGCTGGCGCTCCCGAGACGCCCGCCTCGCCGAGGCCTCGGACCCCTCCCTATGCGCCGTCGCCACCCGCTACCGGAAGATGGCGCTCGTCGGTGTGCCCAACGTCGTCGTCGACGCGCTGCGCACCAGCGCGATTCCCATGCTCATCGCCTCGTTTTCGGTGGCATCGCTGGGGCAGTTCAACATGGCGTGGATGGCCCTCCAGGCTCCTGTCGCCCTCATCGCCGGGGCGCTGTCGCAGGTGTACCTGCCTCGCCTCTCCGATACGCCGCCGGGGCAGATGAGTGCCGTTGTGCGGCGGGTCGGGGGAGCTGCCCTAGGGTTCTCCATTCCCGTGTTCGCCCTGCTCGCCTGGGTGAGTCCCTGGCTCTTTCCCCTCGTCTTTGGGGCGCGCTGGGAGGCCGCCGGGTATTTCGCGCGCTCCCTGGCGCCCTGGCTGGCCCTGACTGTCGCCACCTCGCCGCTGTCCAATGTGTTCGTCGCGACCTATCACCAGCGCCGGATGCTGGCCTTCGCCTGCGTGTACTGCGCCGCGCCCCTCGCGTGGCTCTGGTTGAGTCCCTACGGGATAGAGACCACGGTCGCCGTGCTTGGCGGCCTCATGGCCATTCTGCTGGTGGGCATGCTGGCGATGGCGTTCCTGACGGCGCGCGCCTACGACCGCGGCGAAGGCGTGCGACCGGAAGTGGTGTGACGGGCTTTCCTCAAAAGTCGCACGTAATTTCCATGTGGTCCATTTCTGTGTAGGGTCGAAAACCTTGATATTCTGCTATTTTTAGGAATGCTAAGAAAAGTTAGTGAACCCAAATTACGTGCGACTTTTTTGAGGAACCATCAGTAGGGGCGCAATTATCGGGTGGGCCGAGGCCTCGTGACACGCCCGTCGGCCTCGTGAAACCCTTGTGAAACAGGCGATGTCGTCGCCTCCTGACATGCCCCTCCCCCCAAAAGTCGCACGTAATTTCCATGTGGTCCGTTTGTGGGCAAGGTAAAAAGTGTTGATATTCCGCAGTTTTTAGCGGCACTAAGAAAAGTTAGTGAACCCAAATTACGTGCGAGATTTTGGGGGAACTATTGATGTGTTGCTCGCGCGGCGAGGGCCCGCTCGTAGGCCTTGCGCAGGCGCGCGGCGCCCTCCTCCCACGTGGGGATTCTCGGAGCCTCGAACGCGTCGATGTCGTCGCGCGTGATGTGACGCAGGGCCGAGGCCAGGTCGCGTTCGGGGTCCTCCAGCACCCACGCGGGCGCCTGGTCGCCCAGGTACCGGCGGGCCTCGGCCAGGGGGGAACACAGCGCGGGCACGCCCGCTGCGAAGGCCTCCATCATCTTGTTGGGCGTAGACATGCGGTGGGAGAGACACCCGGACTCGATGAGGCACAGCGCCACGTCAGCCCCGCGCGTCATGGCCAGGACCTGCTCGGGTTCCACCGGTGGCAGGTGGTGGATGTTGGGGTGAGAGGCGGCGGCCCGCTCGACCTCGGGCAGCAGGGCGCCGGAACCGACGAAAACCACGTGCGCGCTTGTCACCTGCTCAAACGCGCGCAGAATCAGGGGAATGTTGCGACCGGGCGCCAGGTAGCCCGAATGCAGGTACAGGAGCGCGCCCTCGGGAATCCCCAGGCGCGCGCGCAGGTCGATGACCCCGTCCGCGCCCGTCGGGGCATTCGTCACGACGACGGGATCCACGCCCGGGTAGGCCTCGCGGTACCACTGAGCGATCGACTCGTTGACCACGGACACCACGTCCGCGCGGCGGATGTAGCGGCGCTCGATGGCTCGCTGGAGGCGCTGGCGCAGGCCCGCCGACCCCACCGTCTCCGTCTCCAACTCGTGCGCGTTGTAGGCAAACACCGCGCCTGTGCGCCGCGCCAGCGCATGCGCGAGGGGTAGCAGGAAGAGGTTCTGCGCGGAAACGGCCGCGACCCGCTGCCTCGCGAACCGCCGATACACCCGAGCACCCCACGCCGCGACAACCCGCACCCCTCCCAGGGGCGCACCCAGGGAGGCTCCCCGGATCCGCGTGAGGTGCACGGTGGGGGCCACGGCCTCGTCGGTGGGGAGCGCGCCCTGATCGATGCCGACGACCTGCGTGCTTGAAAACAGCGAGGATAGCGAGCGTGCGATCTTCACCAGCCGACCGGGTGAGGCCAGGTCAGAGGGGTAGAGCAGGAGGTTGAGCGCGCGATCCACGCCCCCATTGTAGGTGGGGCGGGGCACTACACTGGAGGGGATGAACGAGGCCAGAGCCAGAAAGGGGAGCCGCATGCGGATCGCGGTCGTCGGGATGGGCAAGATCGGGTTGCCGCTGGCGGTGCACTACGCGCGCGGCGGGCACAGCGTCGTCGGCGTGGACGTGAACCCGCAGACGGTGGATCTGATTAATGGGGGAGTCGAGCCCTTCCCGGGCGAGGCGCACCTGGCCGAGTACCTGCCCCCGCTGGCCTCCTCCGGCGCCCTGCGCGCGACGACCGAGTACGCCGACGCGATCCCCGGCGCCGACGCGGTCGTCATGGTTGTGCCCCTCGTCGTCGACGAGGTGAGCCGCCCCGACTTCACCATCATGGACGCCGCCACCCGCTCGATGGCCGCACACCTCACGCCCGGCACCCTCGTGTCCTACGAGACGACCCTTCCCGTGGGCACGACGCGCGGACGCTACGCGCCCCTCATCGAGGAGATTTCCGGCCTCGTCGAGGGGCGCGACTTCGACGTGGTGTTCTCGCCCGAGCGCGTCCTCACCGGGCGTGTCTTCGCTGATCTCGCCCGCTACCCCAAGCTCGTGGGGGGCCTCAGCGAATCCGGGGAGGCGCGCGGCGTCGCCTTCTACGAGGCCGTCCTCTCCTTCGACGAGCGCGAGGACCTGCCACGGCCCAACGGCGTGTGGCCCATGGGAGGGGCCGAGGCGGCCGAAATGGCTAAGCTCGCCGAGACCACCTACCGGGACGTCAACATCGGCCTGGCTAACCAGTTTGCACGCTACGCGGACGCGGCCGGCATCGACGTCGCGCGCGTCATCGAAGCCTGCAACTCCCAGCCCTACTCCCACATTCACCGGCCCGGCATTGCGGTCGGCGGGCACTGCATCCCCGTCTACCCGCGCCTCTACCTGGCCGGCGATCCGGGCGCGACCGTCGTGTCGGCCGCGCGCGCCGCGAACGCCGACATGCCCGCCTACGCGGTCGCTCGCGCCGCCGCCCTGCTGGGATCCCTGGAGGGCCTGCGCGTCGCGGTCCTGGGCGCCGCCTACCGCGGCGGGGTCAAAGAAACCGCGTTCTCCGGCGTCTTCGGCGTCGTGTCGGCCCTTAACGAGGCCGGGGCGCAGGTGAGCGTTCACGATCCGCTGTATTCCGATTCTGAGCTGGCAGCTTTCGGCTGGGACGCCTACCACCTCGGCGAAGAAGTGGACGTCGCCATCATCCAGGCCGACCACGCTTCTTATCGTGAGCTCACGCCCGGCGATCTGCCGGGCGTGCGCCTCCTCGTCGACGGGCGCGCTGTGACCGCCCCCTCACTGTGGGCTGGAACCCCTCGCATCACCATCGGCGGGGGCGACAACCCCACATGCTAGTCACCCTGGCAACCCGCACCTTTACACCGGAACCAACCGCTGCCGCGCTGCGCCTCGGAGCCCTCGCCCGCGCGCTCGCCGCGGGTGGAAACCGCGTGCGCGTCCTCACCTCGCGGCTTGCTCCCAGCGTCGCCCGCGATGCCGCCTCATCCGCAGACGACCCCCACGGCCCCACCCCACTCGAACGCGAAGGAGGCACCCAGGGCCAGGGGGCACCCGCGGAAACGGGGAACGGCGAAGGCGGCCACGGCCTCGTCGAGGTGCGGCGCGCGCCCGTGCTACGCGACAAGACGGGAGCAGTGCGCGGATACGTGTCCTACCTGTCCTTCGACCTGCCGCTCATCGCGCGCCTGCTGACCGGTGCCCGCCCCGACGTGGTCGTCAGCGAGCCGCCGCCCACGACCGGCGCGGCCGTGCGACTCGCGTGCGCCCTGCGGCGCCTGCCCTACGTCTACTACTGCGCGGATATCGTCTCCGACGCCGCCGCGCTCGCGGGCGTGCCGCGCCCGATCGTGCGCGCGGTGGCTGCCCTGGAGTCCTTCGCGCTGCGCGGCGCCCGCAGCGTCATCGCCGTGTCCGACGGGGTCGCCCGGCGTGCGCGTGACCTCGGGGCGAAGCACGTGGTCGTCGTCCCCAACGGTGTGCGCGTGCCCGAGGCCGTGGCGGGTGGCGTGCCCGAGGGCTTCCCCTCCTGCACCGGACCCGTCTTTGTCTACGCCGGCACCGTCGCGCACTGGCTGGCCCCCGAGGTGTTCGTCGACGCCTTCGAGCGGGCCCGCGCCAGCCTCGGGGATGCGCGCCTTGTCTTTGTTGGGCAGGGGAGCGGCTGGGAAGAACTGGCCGCACGCGCCCGCGGCGTCCACGGGGTGTGCCTGCGGTCCGCCGTCAGCGCCGACGAAGCCGACCGGTGGATGGCGCGCGCCACCGCCACGCTCGCGTCGCTGCGCCCCGGCGGATACGACTACGCCTACCCGACGAAGATCCTCGCCTCCCTGGCTCAGGGCACGCCCGTCATCTACGCCGGGCCCGGGCAGGCCGCCTCCGACGTGCGCGATGCCGGGCTGGGGGTCGCATGCTCCCTTGACGCTTCCCAGGTCGCCGAGGCCATGGTTGCCTTCGCTTCCGACGCCGTTACGTGGGCGGGAGCCGAGGGCGTGCGCGCCTGGGTGCGCGCGCACCGTTCCGTCGACGCGTCCTCGCGGGCGGCGGCTGCGGTGGTGTGCTCGGCCCTCTAGCGTTCGAGGCTGCTCCTGTCCCGTCGCGCGTTGCTTCGATGACGAGGTCCGCGTGGCAGCTCCGAGCTGCCGTGTTTTCAGCCGTCCCCTTCCAGCCGCCCCCTTTCTGGGCGGGGAAGTGGGACTGGCCCAGGCCTCGTCCGTGAAGGCCTCCTGGGTGAAGGCGCAGAAGATTCGTGGCGCTGTCTCAGAACTCGCAAAACTGTGATGCTAGTTTGTATCAGTCTATCCGTGTATCCATTCTCATATTTACAGTTACAACATAAGTAACTACAATCTCGATTGTCACATTAGCAACTTGAAGGATGACTATGCGATCTCCGTGGAGGAAACTCGCGGCCGGGCTCACCCTGGCGCTCGGCGCTGCCGTCGCGGCCCTGGTGCCGCCTGCGCACGCGGCCAACGGCATCATCATCGCCATCGACCCCGGGCATGGGGGATCCGACCCTGGCGCGGTCGCCAACGGCCTCAAAGAAAAGGACCTGACCCTCGCGGTCTCCCTGGCTCTCAAAGAAGAACTCGAGTCCTACGACGGCGTCACCGTCGTCATGACCCGCACAACGGACGTGCGCCCGTCCGAAAACCTCGGCGCGGACCTGTCAAGCCGCGTCGAGATGGCCGCAGCTGCTGACGCTGACGCGCTCGTGTCGATTCACTTCAACTCCGCCTCGCCTATCGCGCGCGGCGCGGAGGTCTGGTACGGCAACTCCTCGTCCTACAACTATTGGACCCACACGAAGGGTCGTCAGCTCTCCAGTAACATCCAGGACGAGCTGACCTCGCTGGGGCTGGCCGACCGCGGCATCAAGACCCGCGACAACCCCTACTACGACTACCCGGACGGCTCCACGGGCGACTACTACGCGATCATCCGCCAGGCCCGTGAGGAAAACATGCCCGGCATCATCGTCGAGCACGCCTTCGTGACGTCCCCCTCGGATGCCGAGATGCTGCGCGACCCCGAGTTCGTGCGCTCCCTAGGTGTCGCCGACGCGACCGGTATTGCCGAGACCTACGGCCTGAGTAAGGGCACGTGGGAGAAATCGGGCGACTCCTGGCGCTTCATGCGCGGCGGCAAGGCTGCCACCGGCTGGTTCTCGGCTGGTGGGCGCTGGTACTGGGCGGGCTCCGACGGGCGCACCATCCGCGGATGGTCGACCATCAACGGTCGCCGCTACTTCTTCGATGACACCACCGCAATGGTGACGGGCTGGAAGCAGGAGAACGGCAAGTGGTTCTACCTGCGTTCCCAGGGTGACATGGCCACCGGCTGGGTGAAGGACGGGCGCTCCTGGTACTACCTGGACGACCAAGGTGCGATGGCCACGGGCTGGCTGTCCTACAAGGGCAGTTGGTACTGGCTGGGTAAGTCCGGCGCAATGGCTGTCGGGTGGACGGAAGTCGGCAACGACTTGTACCTCTTCGATGACGACGGTCGTATGCTCACCGGCTGGCAGCTGACCGAGGATGACAACGAGTGGTACTTCATGCACGGGAATGGTGTCATGGCCACGGGCTGGCTCCTTGACGGTGGCAAGTGGTACTACCTGGATGGCGAAGGCATCATGAAGACCGGCTGGATCAAGGTCGGCGGCGACTGGTTCCACATGAACGGCTCCGGCGTGATGAGCACTGGCTGGCTCGCCTCGGGCGGCTCCTGGTACTGGCTGGATCCCACCACCGGCGCGATGGCGACCGGTACGAAGACAATTGAAGGCCGCGAGTCCTCCTTCGCCTCCTCGGGTGCGTGGCTGGGCTACACGGACGGCAGCGGCGCTCCCGGAGCGGATGCTGACTCCCGCTCCGGCTCTCGCGACGCGGTGACGAACGCGGAGGGCCAGCGCCTCATCATGACCGCGCCCATGGCCTCGCGCTCGCAGGTTATCGACGACATGGTCGACGCCTGGAACGACGCGGGCCGCCCCTACCCGTCGGAACTGGCGGATGGTGGTGCGCCGTCGATCCGCGACTTCGCGGGCATCATCTACGACGAGGCCGTGGCTGAGGGCGTGTCCCCCGAGCTGGTGTTCGTCCAGTCCATGAAGGAGACCGGCTGGCTCCAGTATGGCGGCGACGTCGAGGTTGACCAGTTCAACTTCGCGGGTATCGGCGCTGTCGGCGGCGGCGCGGCGGGGGCTGAGTTCCCCGACGTGCGCACGGGCATTCGTGCCCAGGTCCAGCACCTGCGCGCCTACGCGGACCCGTCCGCGTCCGCCGATTCGCTGGCTTACCCGGTCGTGGATCCGCGCTTCGGCTACGTGCGTAAGGGCGCGGCCCCCGTCGTCGAGTACCTGGGCATCCAGGAGAACCCGAACCGCACCGGCTGGGCTGCCGCACGCGGGTACGGCTACGATCTGGTGTCCATGCTGGACACGTACTTCTAAGGGGCTGTCGCTCCTCACGAGGCCGGGGCCCGTCGCGCTGAAAGGTGCGGCGAGCCCCGGCCTCTTTGCGCGAGTGAGAGTGCTGCACGGGGCGGCATGCGGGCTTGGGTGCGGTTAGTCGGCTGCTTGGCGTGTGGGGTGGTGCATGTGTGGAGTGGCGCGACATGCCGGTGTGAGCGTGAGTTTCCGGGGCGGGACGAGTGTTGTTGGCCGTCGGTGGCGATGCGCGGTATTGCAACGAAAAGGCTGCTAATCTGACGTCGTGCATGCGGGTCAGATTCGTGCTTTTTCGGCCCCTGGCGATCCGAGGTGTCATTTCCCCTGGTCACAGCAGGTGCGACACGCCGGGCTGTCAGAAAGCACGGAGCACCATAAGGTGCATTAAGACTTATCGCAGACCCCATCTCCATCGGAGTCCCCGAACACGAGTCAGAAAGCACGGAGCACCATAAGGTGCATTAAGACAGCGCTTCAGAGTAAGACGTATCGACGTCCTGCTCCAGTCAGAAAGCACGGAGCGCCATAAAGTGCATTAAGACGATGAGTGGGCGAAGCCATGGGAACGCTTGGAGGATGCGTCAGAAAGCACGGAGCACCATAAGGTGCATTAAGACACAGAGAAAACGCCATCTCCCAGTCCGTCTGCTGAGTCAGAAAGCACGGAGCGCCGTAAGGTGCATTAAGACAGCTGCTCATCGGTGAACTCGTAGAACGCGTCTACGGGTCAGAAAGCGCGGAGCGCCAAGGTGTATTAAGACCACCAAATAGTGGTATTCGGCGACAGCATCTTAGGTGTCAGAAAGTACGGAGCACCATAAGGTGCATTAAGGTGTCTCCGCCCAGTTGGCCGTGTTCGTGCAGTAGAAGTCAGAAAGCGCGGAGCGCCACAAGGTGCATTAAGACGTGAGAGCGTAGCGGTTCTTGATTTGGACCTGCTTAGAGGTCAGAAAGCATGGAGCGCCATAAGGTGCATTAAGACTCATCGGTCAGAGTCTCGACCCAGTAGTAATCGCCTGGTCAGAAAACACGGAGCGCCATAAGGTGCATTAAGACGTGCGATCCATGGCCTGCATCCACTCAGGCAGGCACGCGTCAGAAAGCATCGAGCGCCATAAGGTGCATTAAGACGCGATCGGCACTTTGTTCTTTCGGTTGATCAAGATGACGGGTCAGAAAGCATCGAGCGCCATAAGGTGCATTAAGACGGCACAGTAATGAACCATTGGATAGAGAATGGGTGCAGGTCAGAAAGCACCGAGCGCCATAAGGTGCATTAAGACTCGCTCTTCATGATGTGGCACGAAATCTTCTTGCCAGCGTCAGAAAGCATCGAGCGCCATAAGGTGCATTAAGACTTGACTTCATCGGTAATGAACGACATTGTAGTACTCTCTGTCAGAAAGCACCGAGCGCCATAAGGTGCATTAAGACAAAACACCGCTCTCACCTCTTTCCTAAAGGAAAGGTCAGAAAGCATGGAGCGCCGTAATACGGGCAGTGTCGTGGCCGTGTGCGGAGCGCAGCATCAGCCGCGTGGAGTGCCGCTATCCCATGCTTTCGCGGATAGGTTATCCGCATATTGATAACCTATCCGCGTGCGCGCACGCAGGAGCATGAGCTGGCGGAAGCCTGAGGGGTGCTTTGTGAAGGCCTGCACGCAGTGATCTTCTGGATAGCGTATTGCGTTCTGAATAGGCGACTCAGCTAGCCAAGACGGCCCTTCCTCTCCACAAGCGCGCCACGGCCTCGTCGCCGCGAGTCACCGCGATTACCGCGAGCCGCCCCCAGGCGCACAGAAAGAGCGCGCAACGAACGCAGACACAGCAAGGCCCCGGGCGCTCGCGAGAACGAAACGCCCGGGGCCGAGCCACGCACGCAATCAGCCGCGCAGGGATGCCACGTAGGTGTCGATGCGCTTGGAGGAATCCTCGGGGGTGAAGCCCGTGGCCTCGATCTTCGACAGGTCCAGCGTCGAGGACAGGGGACGAGGCGCAGCCTCGCGGCCCGCGAAGTACTCCTCCGTGGTCACCTCGGTGACATCCTCGGGGTTGCGGCCGCACAGCTCGAAGACGCGCTTGGCGACCTGTGCCCAGCTCATGACCGGGCCCTCGCCCGACAGGTTGTAGACGCCGTAGGGTGCCTCATTCGTCAGCAGGTGAATGATGCCGCGGGCCAAATCCGACGTGAACGTCAGGCGGCCCACCTGGTCCGACACGACCGACGGGGAGATGCCGCGATCGGCCAGCGACGCCATGGTCTTGATGAAGTTCTTGCCGTCGCCCACCACCCAGGACGTGCGCACGATGTAGTGCTTGGGCGTCGAGGCAACAGCCGCGTCGCCACCCGCCTTGGACTGGCCGTACGCGCTCAAGGGGGAGGGGGCCTCGTCCTCGACGTGCACATCCTGCGTGCCATCGAAGACGTACTCCGTCGAAATGTGCACGAGCGTCGCGCCGTGCGCCGTCGCCTCGCGAGCCAGGATAGCCGGACCCGTCGCGTTGGCCTCCCACGTCGAGCGGCGTCCCTCCGGGGTCTCCGCGCCATCCACGTTCGTCCACGCGGCCGCGTTGATGACCACGTCGATCTCGTCCCACGGCAGGGCCGCCACCTGCTCAGCGTTCGAGATGGATACCTCCGGCAGGTCCACGCCCGTCACCGTGAAGCCAGCCTCGGGCAGGACGCGCATGAGCTCGCGGCCCAGCTGACCATTCGCGCCCGTCACGAGCGCGCGGCGACCCGCCGGAGTGGGCGCGGGGAAGGGTGTCACGTCTGCCATGCGCGGGTGCGCCTTGTCCTTATCTGAGAGGATCGCGCGATCCAGCGGGATCGGCCAATCCACGGCTGCCGTCTCGTCCGCCAGGTTCAAGAACGTGTACTTCGCGTCCGGCGACCAGTGATCGTTGACCAGGTACGTGTAGGCAGTATTCGGCTCCAGCGTCTGATACGAGTTACCCACGCCCTTGGGGACGAACACCGCCACGCCCGGATCGATGATCGTCGTGTACACCGTGCCAAACGAGGGCCCCTCGCGCAGATCCACCCACGCGCCGAACACGCGGCCGGTGGCGACAGACACGAACTTGTCCCACGGCTCCGCGTGAATGCCTCGCGTCACCCCGACCTCGTCGTTGAAAGAAATGTTGTTCTGCACCGGCTGAAAATCCGGCAGGCCCAGCGCGACCATCTTCTCGCGCTGCCAGTTCTCCTTGAACCAGCCTCGGTTGTCGCCGTGAACGGTCAGGTCGATGCGCAAAAAGCCGGGGATCGGCGTAGTCGTGATCCCCAGGGGCTTAGCAGTGGGCGCCATTGTTCTTCCTCTATGTGCGTGGGTATCGTGCGGACGTAACAATCCATACAAATTCTAGCCGATCTGCGCACCACCGGTGAGGGTACTGCGTCCCATCGGCGTGCGGGAGGCCACAGTTGTGGAAAAATAGCGTCACATAGGGATAATTGTCAATGATGCGCGACCCACACGAGGACGCGCCAGGAAGCGGAGGCAACATGAAAGGCATCATCCTGGCAGGCGGGTCCGGCACCCGACTGAACCCGATCACGCTGGGGACATCGAAGCAGCTGGTCCCCGTCTACGACAAGCCGATGATCTACTACCCGCTGTCGACCCTCATGCTGGCCGGCATCTCGGACGTTCTGGTGATCACCACGCCGCACGACGCCCCGTCGTTCCACCGCCTGCTCGGTGACGGCAGCCAGCTCGGCGTGAGTATCTCCTACGCTGTCCAGCACGAGCCCAACGGCCTGGCGCAGGCCTTCGTGCTCGGCGCGGACCATGTCGGCAACGATGCCGCAGCGCTGGTCCTGGGCGACAACATCTTCTACGGCCCCGGCATGGGTACGCAGCTGCGTCGCCACGTCGACCCCGACGGTGGTGCGGTCTTCGCCTACCACGTATCCAACCCGCGCGAGTACGGCGTCGTCGAGTTCGACGAGGAATTCAACGCCCTCTCGATCGAAGAAAAGCCCGAGAAGCCCAAGTCGAACTACGCGGTTCCCGGCCTGTACTTCTACGACAACGACGTGGTCGACATCGCCCGCAACCTCAAGCCCAGCGCGCGCGGCGAATACGAGATCACCGACGTTAACCGCGCCTACCTCGAGGCCGGCAAGCTCAAGGTTGAGGTCCTCCCGCGCGGCACCGCGTGGCTGGATACCGGCACCTTCGACTCGCTCGCTGACGCCACCGCCTTCGTGCGTACGGTCGAGGCCCGCCAGGGCATGAAGATCGGCGCCCCCGAAGAGGTCGCGTGGCGCATGGGCTTCATCGACGACGAGGGCCTGCGCCAGCGCGCCGAGCCCCTGGTCAAGTCCGGCTACGGAGCCTACCTGCTCGAGCTGCTCAACCGTGAGGACAACTGAGTGTCGCGCCCGAGTGCTAAGTCCCGCCTGCTGATCGTCATTCCCGCGTGGAATGAAGAAGCAGTGCTGGGAGGCGTCCTGGAGTCTGTGAAGGTCGAAAAGCCGTCCTTCGCGGACATCCTGGTCGTGTCTGATGGGTCCACGGACGCTACCGCGCAGATCGCGCGCGACGCCGGCGTGGCCGTGCTCGACCTGCCGATCAACCTGGGGGTCGGCGGCGCCATGCGCGCCGGCTTCCAGTACGCGCGGCGCATGGGCTACGAGTACGCCTGCCAGCTTGACGCGGATGGTCAGCACGACCCCACGGAAATCGAAACGCTCATCGACATGGCGTCGGCTGAGCACGCCGACGTCGTCATCGGGTCGCGTTTCGCCGGCAAGGGTGACTATCAGGCGCGAGGCCCGCGCAAATGGGCGATGAACCTGTTCTCGTTCATCCTCTCGCGCGTGTGTACGACGAAGCTGACCGACACGACCAGCGGGTTCAAGCTCTACGGCCCGCGCGCCCTGTCGCTCTTCGCTCACAACTACCCGGCAGAGTACCTGGGGGACACGATCGGCGCTCTCGTCATCGCGGCCCGCTCTCACCTGGTCGTGCGTGAGGTCGGCGTGCAGATGCACCCACGCGCCGGCGGCGAGCCGTCGCACAACCCGATCAAGTCGGCGCTCTTCCTGGTGCGAGCCACCCTCGCGCTCGCCGTGGCCCTGACCCGCCCCGGCGAAGAGGTCGCCCCGGCCGCGGAGGAGAACGCATGAGTCCCACGTACGTGCTCGGAGTCGTCTTCGCGTGCATCATCCTGGTGATGGTGTTCGTCAAGATGCGCAACTCGGGAATGAAGGAACGCTACGGCCTGTGGTGGTACTGGATTGCCTTCTGCACGGCGCTGCTCTCCCTCTTCCCGCCGATCCTGAAGTGGACCGCCTTCCAGTTGGGCGTCGTCGTTCCGCTGAACCTGGGATTCTTCGTGGCGGGCGTCGTCCTGCTGCTGCTCTCCCTGCGGTTCTCGGTCGACCTTTCGCGCGGAGATGAGGACCGCCGGCGCCTCACCGAGGAGGCCGCGATCCTGCGCCTCCAGGTCGAGCGCTTGGAGCGCCGCCTCGATGCCCTTGAGGGGCGCGCCTCCTCGTCGGGGCAGCCCACCCCTGAGAAGCCCTCCTCGCGGGGCAAGAAAGGCAAGAAGAAGCGCTGAGGCGGCACGTGTGAGCCGTTGATCGCTTCCATTGACGAGGCCGGGGCCCGTCAGGTTGAACGCCTGACGGGCCCCGGTGTGTGTCGTTGGGTGCGTCCTGTGGTGGGACGCGGGTGGGTGCGGCGGCGCGCCTGGGCGGTGGCCGCGGCGACAGGGCTGCTTACGGGATGAGCGTCCCGTCGGGGCCCAGGCGCAGGCGCTCGGTTGGTGCTGCCGGATCCACTTCGCCCTCGGCGAGCTTGCGGGCGACGGCCGACGTTGTGCGCGACACGGGCTGCGTCGACGCGCCCGTCTCGGGCTCGTCCTTGGCGGCCGCTGCGGCCCGGTCCCTCCACTTGACCTGGCGAGAGCCGGAGGTGGCGCCCTGGGAGGAGCCGGGGGAGGAAACGGAATCGGTCGAGGCGGGGGAGGCCTCGTCGATGGAGACGGACCCCACGGAGGTCGCGTGCGACGGCAGTAGTGGCTCGCCGTCGAGGTCGATGGCCAGGTCGGTGAGCATCGCGCGGGCGTCGTCGACGATGGAGGAGTCCTCGGCGTGTAGGCCGTGGACCAGCCACCGCACGAGCGCAATCTCGCTCAGCAGTTGGGCGCGCGTGAAGACATGCAGGTCGATGGCGCGGCGCTCGTGGCCGTAGGTCTCGCGGAAACGCTCGAGGAATGCGTCCGATGCGCTGGCCTGAATCCACGCGATGTCCAGGGCAGGGTCACCCACGTGCGCGCTGGTCCACCCGCCGATAGCGACGACCGAGCCGCGCTTGACGGACAGGCTGCGTTCCTGAATGTCCCCGTGAATGGGGGCGGAGGGGAAACGCCACAGGGATACGTCCTCCAGGGCTGCCTCCCAGCGGCTCCACAGGGACGGCGGGATCGTGACCTGGCGGGCGGCCTCGTCGAGCAGAGCGAGGTTGCGGTCGCGGCACTCCATCGCCGTGTAGGAGGGCAGGCCGATCGCCGAGAACACGGTTTCCGGCAGGTTGTGCAGGGCCGCGAGCGCGCGCCCGAGCGACGCGGGCAGCAGCGGATCCGTCTCGAGGTCTCGCTCCGTGGGGGCGCGGCCGCCTGGATCGCGGTGCACGTACACGGTCCCTCCGCCGCGGATTTTGGCCTGCCCGGCTAGGCGTGGGACGTCGAAGGGAATGTAGTCGTGCTCGTAGGCCTGGCCGAGGCGGTCGAGGATCCCCGAGGTGGCCTCGAGGGCGGGGCCGGAGACCTCCTCGTGGGGGCAGGTGACGATCCAGCGGTTGCCGCCGACGTCTTCGATGCCGGTGACGGAGGCCAGCTCGTCGGTGTAGGTCGGCGGGCGCAGCGCGCTCACGCGCAACCCGGGCATGGCGGAGGTGGCCAGCGCGGCTAGTTCGAGGGCGCTCTTGTGGCTTGTCATTCTTCGAATGTATCGCGCCTGTGGCCCGGGTGCGCATCCCCGCGCGGGTGGGCGCCCGATTGTGGGACAGCGGTTTGCTCCTTTCCGAATAACCCTGTTACTTTCGACACATTGGCTTTGGCTGTAGCGAGGAGGCTCAGGGATGGAAGCCGTGACACGTGCGCTCGCAGCGCGGGTGCGAGAGGGGTTGGCCGCGGGCGGCATCGATGCCGCGCGAGACCCGAGGGCCGTGCGCGCCCTCATCCACCGCGCCATCGACGCCCACGCCCCCGACATGCTGCCCACCCAGCGCGAGCAGGTCGAAGCGGACCTCATGGACGATATCTGCGGCCTGGGCCCCCTCCAGATCCTCATGGACGACCCCAGCGTGGAGGAAATCTGGATCAACTCGGCGTCGCGCGTGTTCGTGGCCCGAGGCGGCGTCGCCGAGCTGACGAGCCTCATCCTCACCGACGAGGACGTGCGCACACTCGTGGAGCGGATGCTGCACCATTCGGGTCGCCGCCTCGACCTGTCCAGCCCCTTCGTGGATGCCATGCTGGCCGGGGGAGAGCGCCTCCACGTCGTCATCCCGCCGGTGACCGGCCAGTCCTGGAGCGTCAACATCCGCAAGCACATCCAGCGCGCCCGCACCCTGGATGATCTGGTGGCCGTCGACATGGTGCCCCCGCCGATGCGCGACTTCCTGGCCGCCGCCGTGTGCGTGGGGCTGTCCGTCCTCGTCTCGGGCGGCACACAGGCGGGCAAGACGACGCTGTTGCGCGCTCTCGCCGGGGAGCTGCCGCGTTCGCGGCGCGTCATCTCCTGCGAGGAGGTCTTCGAGCTGGGCCTGGCGAACTGGGATCACGTCGCCATGCAGACTCGCCCGGCGGCCGCCGAGGGCACGGGCGAGATCACGCTGCGCGACCTCGTACGCGAATCCCTGCGTATGCGCCCCGAATATCTGATCGTCGGAGAGGTCCGAGGCCCCGAAGCCCTTGACCTCCTCGTGGCCCTCAACGCGGGGGTGCCCGGCATGGCGACCGTGCACGCGAACTCGGCGCGCGAGGCCCTGGACAAGCTCTCGATCCTGCCCCTCCTGGCGGGCGAAAACGTGACGACGGGATTCGTGACCCCGACCCTGGCCTCGTCCATCGACCTTGTGTGTCACGTCGAGCGAAGCCGGGAGGGCAGCCGCTTCGTCGCCGAGGTCCTGGCCGTGCCTGGACGAGTCGAGGGCAACCGGATCGAGACGGCCACGCTCTTCACCTTCGACGGGCACAGGTGTGAACGAGGCGCGGGGAGTCTGGACCTGCACGATCGTTTCGCCGCGGCGGGCTTCGACCTGTCCTCGCTCTTGGAATGGGGGCCGCTGTGATCGAGCTCGTGTGCGGACTCGTCTTCGGCATCGGCCTGGTCCTGGCCCTGTCCCCGTGGTTCACACCCCCACGCACCTCTGCGCCCTGGAGGCCGGGCAAGCGCCTGCGCGAGGACGTCGCCCGCGCCCGCGTCCCAGGGCTGAGCGCCGCGCGCCTCGTCGTGCTCAGCCTGATCCTCGGTGCGATCGTCGCGCTCGTCGTCCTGGCTGTCACGGGGGCCTGGCCGGTCGCCCTGATCGTCTCGGTGGGCGTGGCTTTCCTGCCCTACGCCTGGGTCGTCTCCCGCGTCGCCGCGCGCGCCAAGACAGTGCGGGCCGCATGGCCCGAAGTCATCGACGCGATGGTCTCCGGCGTGCGTGCCGGAACCTCGCTGCCCCAAGTCCTGTGCGACCTCGCTGACGAGGGACCCGCGCCCGTGCGCTTCGCCTTCGAGGCGTTCTCGCGCGACTACAGTGCCAACGGACGTTTCGCCTCCGCCCTGGATCGTATGAAAGACGAGGTGGCGGACCCCGTCGCCGACCGCATCGTCGAGGCCCTGCGTGTCGCCCGATCTGTCGGCGGTGCCGACCTGACGCGCCTGCTTCAAGACCTCGCCACCCTCCTGCGCGAGGACGCGCGCGTGCGCGGGGAACTCGAAGCACGCCAATCCTGGACCGTCGGCGCCGCACGCCTGGGCCTGGCCGCCCCGTGGGCCGTCCTCCTCTTGCTCTCCGGAGGCGGCGCGAGCGCCAACGTCTGGAACTCTCCCGGAGGCATCGCCGTCCTGTGCGCCGGCGCGGGCGTGTGCGTCATCGCCTACCTGGCGATGAAAGCTATCGGGCGACTCAGCTCCGATCCGAGAAACCTGGGAGGGACGCGATGAATCCCTGGTACTTCCACGCGCTCGACGTCTGTGCCGCAATCCTCGCCGTCGCCGGCATCACCCTCATCGTGCGGGCCATGCGCGCACGCCGCCTGACCTTCGCCGAGCGCGTCGCCCAGGGCCGCGTCCTCGACGAGGCGCCACCCCAGCTCACCCAATGGGCCCGGCGCGTGGGGGCCTCGGCCCTGGACTCCCTGGGATCGACCCGCGAATCCGTCGCCCGCAGGCTCATCCTGGCGGGAAAGCAGCCCGAGATCTCCGTCTTCCGCCTGCGCCAAGCCTGCGCCGGTATCGCGGGAATGATCGGGGCCTGCCTGGCCCTCACCGCCCGGCCAGCGGCCTCCCTGCGAGCCTCGATCATCCCACTCATCGTCTGCGCGCTTCTCGGCACGCTCCTGGGCATCGCCGCCATGGACCGCCTTCTCACCCTGCGAGCCACCCGCCGCCAGCGCGCCATCGACGCCGCCGTCCCCGACTGCGCCGAGCTACTGGCCCTCGCCGTCGCCGCGGGCGAATCGATCCCCGCCGCCATCGAGAGAGTCGCCGGCTGCGCGGGCGGGCCCCTCGGTGCCGAGTTGGCGCTCGCGGCCGGTCATATCCGCAACGGCATGCCTTCCGTGCGAGCCCTTGCTGACATGGTCGAACGTACCGACTCCCCGGCGCTGACGCGGCTTTCTCGCACGCTGACGACGGCGATCGAGCGCGGCTCACCCCTGGCCTCGGTCCTGCATGACCAGGCCCGCGATCAGCGCGAACGCTCGCTGGCGGCCCTCATGGAGGAGGGTGGGCGCCGCGAAATCGCGATGCTGTTGCCCGTCGTCTTTCTCATCTTGCCGGTCACCGTCATATTCGCCCTGTACCCGGGCCTGATCGCTCTGGACTTCACACCGTGAGACACATTGACAAGAAAGGAACACACATGAAGAAGTGGTTGCGGCGGCGCCCGCCCCTGGGGGAGCGTGGGGATGTGCCCGGATGGGTGCTGATCACCCTCATGACGGCGGCCCTCGTCGTCCTCATCTGGGGCGTTGCGTCGGATCGTCTGGTGGAAATCTTCAATCGGGCGATGGATTCCGTTGCGGGGATTTAGCGGCGACGAACGCGGCTCCGAGGTGGTCTCCACGGTCCTCGTCCAGGGCCTCGTCGTCCTGGTGATCCTCCTGCTCATTCAGCTCGCCTTCGCCTCGCACGTGCGCACGATGAGCGTGAGCGCGGCGTCGGAGGGCGCGCGCCGGGGCGGCTTGCTGGGAGGCGACGAGCAGGAAGCGGTCGCGCGCACGAGCGAGCTCCTCGATTCGCTCGTGGGCGCGTCGCGGGATCGCGAGATTTCGGTGACCCGCGAGTCCGACGCGGGCACGGACATTCTCGTCGTCACCGTGCGCACGCGCCTGCCGCTCGTAGGCGGTCTCGGTCCGCGCTGGCTGACCGTGCGCGGGCGCAGCCTTGTGGAGGGGCCATGAGCGAGCGCGGCGACGCCACCGTCGAGTTCCTCGGCATCTTGGTGGTCCTGGTCATTCCTGTCCTGTACATTGTGCTGGCGGTCGGACACGTGAGCGCGGGCGCGATGGCGGCGGACGCGGGTGCGCGCGAGGCAGCGCGGATCCTCGCCGAGGACGTCGAGCGTCAGGGGGACGCGGAGCACGCGGTGTCCCTCATCGTCGAGGATTTCGGGGTGGAGACCCAGCCCGTTGTGTCCTCCTCGTGTCAGGCGTGCGACTCCGCTGAGGCGATGATCGAGGTCCGGGTGTCGGTGCGCGTGCCCCTGCCCTTCCTGCCCGCCTGGCTGGGCCCGGTCGGCATGGACGTGTCCTCCAGCGCGAACGCTCCCCTTCGGGAGGTGGTCGCCGGTGGATGAGGAGGGGCGAATCGGGATCCTCATGTGCGCGGGCTGCGCCTTCGTGTGCCTGATTCTCTACGTGACCATCGCGCTCACGCAGGTGGCGATGCAGGACCGGCGTCTGGTCTCGTGCGCGGACGCGCTGGCCGGTGCCGGGGTGGGCGGCGCGTCGTCGACATCGGTCCTGGTGGGCCAATCCTCGGACATTGACGAGGCAGAGGTTGCCTTTCGGGTCGAGGCTGCGCTGGGTGCCATGGCAGCGTCGACCTGCCGGGTGGGGGAGGGGGTCGAAGTCACCTCCGTGAGCGTTGAGGGAGAGGAAATCGAGGTCTCAGTCAGGGCCCGGCCTCGCGTCTCGCTGGTGCCCCCGGCGCTGCATGGAGTGGTCATCCCCGAGCTCGAAAGAACGTCGAGTGCGCGCATGAGACCGCTTTGATCTGTGCCAAAAAGGTGTTATGCGCGACGGTCACATCGTGGGACGCCCACTGAATCGCTGGTAAACGAATCGTAAACTCAAAGCCATGAGCAGCTTTGATACATCGCGACTTAACCCTGCGCTGGCTTCCGTTTTCGAATCTGTCCAGCGCCGTGACCCCGCCCAGGCCGAGTTCCACCAGGCCGTCTACGAGGTCCTCCTGACGATCGCCCCGCTGGCTGAGCGTCACCCCGAGTACGCCGACCTGGCCATCATCGACCGCATCGTCGAGCCCGAGCGCCAGATCCAGTTCCGCGTCCCGTGGGCCGACGACAAGGGCAACATCCACGTGAACCGCGGCTTCCGCGTCGAGTACAACTCCGCACTCGGCCCCTACAAGGGTGGCCTGCGCTTCCATCCCTCCGTCAACCTCTCCATCATCAAGTTCCTCGGCTTCGAGCAGATCTTCAAGAACGCCCTGACCGGCCTGCCCATGGGCGGCGGCAAGGGCGGCGCGGACTTCGACCCCAAGGGCAAGTCCGATGCCGAGGTCATGCGTTTTTGCCAGTCCTTCATGACTGAGCTCTCCCGCCACATCGGCCCCGACACCGACGTGCCCGCCGGTGACATCGGCGTGGGCGGGCGCGAAATCGGCTACATGTTCGGCCAGTACAAGCGCCTCAAGAACCGCTTCGACGCCGGCGTCCTGACCGGCAAGGGCCTGTCCTGGGGCGGCTCCTACGTGCGCACCGAGGCCACCGGCTACGGCCTGGTCTACTTCGCCGCCGAGATGCTCGCCGCGAAGGGAACCAGCTTCGACGGTAAGCGCGTCGTGGTCTCCGGTTCGGGTAACGTCGCGATCTACGCGACCGAGAAGGCCCAGCAGCTGGGCGCGACCGTCGTGGCCGTGTCCGACTCCTCCGGCTACGTCGTGGACGAGGCCGGCATCGACGTTGCGCTGCTCAAGGACGTCAAGGAGGTGCGTCGTGGACGCGTCTCCGATTACGCCGCCGAGCGCTCCAGCGCCACCTTCGTGGCCGACGGCTCCATCTGGGACGTTCCCTGTGACGTCGCCCTGCCGTGTGCCACCCAGAACGAGCTGCCGCTGTCCGGCGTTCAGAGCCTCATCAAGAACGGCGTCCAGCTGGTCGCCGAGGGCGCGAACATGCCCACCACCCCCGAGGCGATCGAAGCCCTGCAGGCTGCCGGTGTTGCCTACGCCCCCGGCAAGGCCTCCAACGCGGGTGGCGTGGCCACCTCCGGCCTCGAGATGCAGCAGAACTCCGGCCGCACCCAGTGGCCCTTCGAGGAGACCGACGCGAAGCTCCACCAGATCATGGTCGACATCCATGCCAACACTGTCGCCACCGCCGAGGAATACGGCGTGGCCGGCGACTACGTGGCCGGCGCGAACCTGGCGGGCTTCCGCAAGGTGGCCGACGCGATGGTCGCGATGGGTCTGATCTGATCCGATCCTGTTGTGGTGCCCCGGCGTCCTGCGCGACGCCGGGGTACCGCCGTCTCGCGGGGGCAAGGGCCGCGAGAGTCTGCGTAACGCCCGACACCGGGGGCCCTCGCGTCCATGCGCGGGGCATGAATCGGCTACCCTGTGTGTGTGGCCATTGAATTTTCTGAAGAGATCCCCTCCCTGCGCACCACGATGGAAAACATCCTCGCGGTCGTGCAGCCGGACAAGCTGCGTGAGCAGATCGCCGAGCTGAACGAGAAGGCAGCTGCCCCCGACCTGTGGGATGACCCCAGCGCCGCCCAGGCCGTCACGAGCGCGCTGAGCCACCGCCAGAGCGAGCTTGACCGCGTCACGCAGATGAGCGAACGCATCGACGACCTTGAGGCCATGGTGGAGATGGCCGCTGAGGATCCCGACGAGGGCGCCGACATCCTGGCCGAGGCCGAGGCTGACCTGGAGCAGCTGCGCAAGGACCTGGGCGACCTGGAGATCCGTACCCTCCTGGACGGCGAGTACGACGAGCGCAACGCCGTCATCACGATCCGAAGCGGTGCGGGCGGCGTGGACGCCGCCGACTTTGCTGAGATCCTCCTGCGCATGTACCTGCGCTGGGCGGAGCGTCACGGCTACCCGACCAAGGTCATGGACACCTCCTACGCGGAAGAAGCCGGCCTGAAGTCGGCGACCTTCGAGGTTCAGGCCCCCTACGCCTACGGCACGCTCTCCGT
Organism: Pauljensenia sp. 20925_1_34; assembly: GCF_041432775.1. NCBI lineage: Bacteria > Bacillati > Actinomycetota > Actinomycetes > Actinomycetales > Actinomycetaceae > Pauljensenia > Pauljensenia sp. 20925_1_34. The sequence goes on from NZ_JAPWAG010000005.1 coordinate 127,365, forward strand.
CGAGGCCGGCACCCACCGCCTCGTGCGCATCAGCCCCTTCGACAACCAGGGCCGACGCCAGACGTCCTTCGCCGCGGTTGAGGTTATCCCCCTCATCGAGACGACCGACCACATCGAGATCCCCGAATCCGAGCTCAAGGTCGACGTCTTCCGCTCCTCGGGCCCCGGCGGCCAGTCCGTGAACACGACCGACTCGGCCGTGCGTATGACCCACATTCCCACGGGCATCGTCGTGTCCATGCAGGATGAGAAGTCCCAGATCCAGAACCGCGCGGCCGCCCTGCGAGTCCTGCAGTCCCGCCTCCTCGTGCTGCGCCACGAGGAAGAGCAGGCGAAGAAGAAGGAACTCGCCGGCGACGTCAAGGCGTCGTGGGGCGACCAGATGCGCTCCTACGTCCTCCAGCCGTATCAGATGGTCAAGGACCTGCGCACCGAGTTCGAGTCCGGCAACCCCCAGTCCGTGTTTGACGGAGACATTGACGGCTTCATCAACGCCGGTATCCGCTGGCGCAAGAACGAGAAGAACGCCGCCCAGGACTAAGCGCACGCGTCTCACTTTTCCCGGCCCCGGCCTCGTCAATCCATGAACGAGGCCGGGGCCGCCCGCATCCTCGAGCTGGCGCGGGTGGCGCTGAACAAACCACACCGCCGGTTTTCCGCGTGTCGCACCCGGGTCGTGACCCCATCGTTACCTAATCTGGCAGAGACTATTGACCCCGATCGGACGGTCCCATGATTCGTTTTGATGATGTCACCATGGTGTACACGCCAGGTGCCCAGCCCGCGCTGGACCACGTCTCGCTGGAGGTGGAACGCGAAGAATTCGTGTTCCTCGTCGGCAAGTCGGGTTCCGGCAAGTCCACCTTCCTCCAGCTCGTCATGCGCGAGATGAAAGCAACGAGCGGCAAGGTGTGGGTGCTCGGCAAGGACGTATCCAAGCTGTCCACCTGGGCAGTGCCGAAACTGCGCCGTCAGATTGGCACGGTTTTCCAGGACTTCCGCCTGCTGCCCTCCAAGACCGTCTACGAGAACGTCGCGCTGGCCATGCAGGTGATCGGTAAGCCCCGCCACGCCATCGAGACCTCCGTCCCCGACGCCCTGGACCTCGTGGGCCTGTCGGGCAAGGAATCGCGCCTGCCGCACGAACTGTCCGGCGGCGAGGAACAGCGCGTGGCCATCGCCCGCGCCATGGTCAACCGTCCCGAGCTGCTGCTCGCGGACGAACCCACCGGCAACCTCGACCCTGAGACGTCGCTGGGCATCATGCGCCTGCTCGACCGAATCAACCGCACGGGCACCACCGTCGTCATGGCCACCCACGACGCCACCATTGTTAACCAGATGCGCAAGCGTGTCATCGAGCTCGAGGCCGGCGACGTCATCCGCGACCAGAACCGCGGCGTCTACGGGGCCGGGAGGTAAAGGTAGTGAAGCTTCGTTTTATTTTCTCCGAGGTCGGCAAGGGCCTGTCACGCAACCGCGTGATGAGCGTCGCCGTCATCCTCGTGACCTTCGTGTCCCTCCTCTTCGTGGGCATCGCCGGCCTGACCCAGATGCAGGTCTCCAAGATGAAGTCGGAGTGGTACGACAAGATCGAGGTCACCATCTACATGTGCGCGATCAACGACGCCGCCCCCAACTGCAACTCAGTCGAGGCGACCGAGGAACAGATCGACGCCGTGCGCACCAAGCTGGCCTCCTCCGAAATGACGCCCTACGTGGCAACCGTCTACGAGGAGACCAAGGAAGAGGCCTACGAGAACTTCAAGCGCCTCAACGGTAACGACGCACTGACCCAGTGGACCACTCCGGACATGCTCCAGTTCGCGTTCCGCATCAAGCTGGTCAATCCCGAGCAGTACTCGGTGGTCAAGGAGGAGTTCTCCGGCACCGCTGGCGTGTCCGAGGTGCGCGACCAGCGTGAGGTCGTCGAACCGCTGTTCCGCGTGCTGGGCGCCGCCCGCACGGCTGCCCTGGGCCTCGGCGCGATCATGGTCGTCGCGGCGATCCTGCTGATCTCCACGACGATCCGCCTGAGCGCCATGAGCCGCGAGCAGGAAACCCAGATCATGCGCTACGTGGGCGCCTCGAACCTGTTTATCCAGGCCCCCTTCATGATCGAGGGCGCGCTGGCCGCACTGGTGGGCGCAGCCTTCGCGATCGGCACCCTGTTCGCGGGCGTGCACTTCGTCGTCCAGGGGTGGATGGCACCCGCCTTCAAGTGGACGAACTTTATCGGTATGAGCGAGGTGGCGATCATGACGCCGATCCTCGTCCTGGCCGCGGTGGCGCTGGCGGTTATCGCCTCCATGTTCTCGCTGGCCAAGTACACGAAGGCGTGAGTCGCATGTTTTCTCTTCATCGTCGTCCCCGCCGCGGCTTCGTCCGAGCGGGCGCCCTGGTCCTCGCGTTCGCCTCGTTCGTCGCGATGAGCCAGACGTTGCCCGCACGGGCGGACGACGACCGCGACGCCGCCGCTGACGCGGTGGCTAACGCGCAGGCGACCGTCGATGCTCTCCAGTCTCAGCTCGAAGGCATCGACGCGTCGCTGGCGCAGGTCTTTATCGACCTGCAAAACCTCAACGCCCAGATTCCCGACGCGCAGACCGCCTACGACAACGCCGTGGCCGACTACGACAAGAAGACGCGCGAACATACGACGGTCCTGGGCGAGCTGAACGCCGCGAAGGGCGAACAGACCCGTATCGACGATTCGCTGACCGACGCGAACACGCAGGCCGACGACTCCCAGCGGGCAATCGGCGACCTGGTTCGCCGCAAGTACCGCGACGGCAACGTCGACCCTGTCGCCGTCGCCCTGACCTCCGGCGGCACCGAGTCCATCACGGAGCGGGCAGCGGTCGCTGACATGGCGCTGCGCACCGAAAACCAGACCATGACCTCGGCGCTGGACGTCTCCTCCTCCCAGCGCACGCAGTCCACACGCCAGGGCGCGATCACGGATCGCATCTCCGACCTCGAGGCCAAGGCCGCGCAGGCGGAAAAGGACGCGAAAACCGCGAAGGATGACGCCGACGCCAAGCTCACGGACCTCAACACGCTCAAGGATCAGGCCTCCGCGAAACAGGCCGAATGGGACGCGCAGAAGGGCGACGTGCAGGCCTCGCTCGACCAGGCCGAGGCCGACTACCAGGCGCGCAGCGATGAGCTGGCGGCCATCGACGCGGCGAACCAGGCCACGGGCGTGTCCTACACGTCCTCCTCGGGCTTCCGTAACCCCCTCGACATCCCCATCGTGGTGACCAGCCCCTTCGGTATGCGCTACCACCCGGTGCTGGGCTACATGAAGGGCCACTCGGGTACGGACATGGCGGCCGACTGCGGCACCATCATTCGCGCGGTCGCCTCCGGCTACGTCAGCGCCGTCTCCGCGGACGTGTCGGCGGGCAACTACGTGGATGTCAACCACGGCATCGTCGGCGGCAACTCCGTCATCACGGAATACCTGCACATGCAGGCCCAGTACGTGTCTCCCGGACAGTACGTAAACGCGGGCGATGCCCTGGGCGAGGTCGGCTCGACCGGCTACGCGACGGGCTGCCACCTGCATTTCGGTGTTCGTGAGAACGGAAACTACGTTGAACCGATGGATTATTTGTAATCCGCGTTAGGATTGACCCTTGTAGCGTTTTCGCTGCGGGGGTCTTTCCTGTCTGAGCAGGAATACGAGTCTGGAGGGAGGCAGGTCATGCCCAAGGAATGGAAGAAGCCCAAGCCCACGGAGGGGCAGCGCGCCAAGGCTGCCTCCGACGCGAAGAAGACGATCGCCCGTAACAAGAAGGCTCGCCACGACTACACGATTGAGGACACGTGGGAGGCCGGCCTGGCCCTCATGGGTACCGAGGTGAAGGCGCTGCGCATGGGCCGCGCGTCCCTCGTCGACGCCTGGGTCGAGATCAACGGGGGAGAGGCGTGGCTGTACGGCGCGAATATCCCCCTGTACTCGCAGGGCTCGTGGACGAACCACGCGCCCACGCGCAAGCGCAAGCTGCTGCTGCACCGCGCCGAGATCGACCGCATGCAGGACCGCGTGGCCGCGAAGGGCTACACGATTGTGCCCCTGGAGCTGTACTTCATCGGGGGCCGCGTCAAGGTTGAAATCGCCCTGGCTAAGGGCAAGCAGGAATGGGATAAGCGCCAGGCCCTGCGCGAGAAGCAGGATCAGCGCGAGGCCGAGCGCGCGATGCGCCGCTACGTGAAGCAGGCCCGCCGGTAAGGGAAAGAAGGCGATTACGTGCGAGGTTCCATCAGGTTTTTTCGTCGTGATCTTCTGAGGCTGGTGCGTGTTCCGGCCGCCTGGATTGTCATCATCGGTATGGCGTTCGTGCCCGCGCTCTACGCGTGGTTCAACATCGCGGGATTCTGGGATCCCTATGCCAATACGTCGCAGATTCGCGTGGCCGTAGCCAACGAGGACGAGGGAGCAACGAAGGACAGTCTAGGCACCATTAACGTTGGTGCAATGCTGGCGTCACAACTGAAACAAAACGATCAGCTGGGCTGGCACCTCGTGAGTGCGGACGAGGCCCTGGCTGAGGTTGAGCGCGGTGATTCCTATGCCGCTTTCATTATCCCGGCCTCGTTCTCTTCCGATCTGACTGGCATTGTTGACGGTACGTACGTCAAGCCGAACATCCAGTACTACGTCAACGAGAAGAACAACGCGGTGGCTCCGAAGATCACGGGGGCGGGTTCGACGGCGTTGGATCGGCAGATCAACGCGACGTTCGTGTCCACCGTCGCAAAGGTTCTGTCCGAGAAGGCGTCCGAGGCCGGAGTGAGCATCGCGGATCAGGCTGACACTGCGCGTGCAGACGTGGTGACATCGCTCGGGGAGGCATCGACGAAGGTACAGAACGCGTCGGACACCCTGTCCGGGATGAGCGAGACGATTGACTCCGCGAAGGATTCCGTGGCCTCGGCGCGTACGACGCTGGGGGAGCTCGATACCGCGGCCGACGACCTGTCGACATCGCTGGACACGGCCGACGCGCTGGTGACCGACGCTCGCACCTCGCTGGCTGATTTTTCCGCCGACATGGGGTCGGTTCTGGATGGTCTATCGACCAATACGTCGGATGCGCTCGCCGGCCTGTCGACCGACGCGGGCAGCCTCGACGGTGCCGTGCAGGGCGCAACGGGCAGGCTCGACGGCCTGCTTGTGGAAGGCAACTCGATCAACACGACGGTCGGTACGGTCCTCAGTGACCTGGACACGGCGGGGGTGGGGAATCTTCCTGGCGTGGGCACCGCCTTGACGGATCTGACGAACAACAACACGTCGCTGTCGACCGCGATCAGCGACCTGACGACGCTGAACACGGACCTGTCCACGTCCTCGACGTCGATTTCGACGGCTCTGTCCTCCGCATCGACCGCTGCCAGTTCCGTGCAGACCGCTGTGTCGAACGCGCGAACGGGCGTGAGCGGCGAGGTTCCCACACTCTCGGCGGCCATCGATGATTTTTCGAGTGCCTCCTCATCGATGCGTTCCTCGCTCGACACCCTGCGCAGCCAACGCGACGATGTGTCGAGGCTGCTCGACCAGTTGGATTCGCTGCTCGATGATACGAAGAGCGCCACGTCGAATAGCGCCACTAACGCGGACGCGATAAAGACGGACCTGGATACTGTCTCGACGGATATCTCGTCGATCGCGTCGTCGAACACGTTGCGTGACCTGGCAACATCGCTGGGGACCAACGCAGAATCGGTCGCCTCCTTCATGGCCTCGCCGACCTCGATCCAGACGCAGACGGTGTTCCCGGTCGCCGCCTACGGGTCGGCTATGGCACCCCTGTTCACGAACCTGGCGCTGTGGATCGGCGCGTTCTCCCTCGTTCTTCTCATCAAGCTCGATGTTGACGAAGAGGAGATCGGCCCGACTTCCTCGGCTGCTAAGTACATGGGCAGGTGGATGTTGCTGGCATTCTTCGGCATCATCCAGGCGCTTGTCGTGTCGATCGGTGTTCTCGTGATCGGCGTGCAGACCGTGTCGCGCCCAGCGTTCGTGGGGACGTCGATGATCATCTCGCTGGTCTACGTCTCGATCGTCTACATGCTCGCGACGTGCTTCCAGCACATCGGCAAGGGGCTGTGCGTCATCATCATGGTCGTGCAGATTCCCGGCTCCGCCGGCCTGTACCCGATCGAGATGCTGCCGTCCTTCTTCCGCTTCCTGCACCCGCTGTTCCCCTTCACCTACGGCATTAACGCGATGCGTGAGACGGTCGCAGGCTTCTACCGGCATGAGTACTTCTCGGCACTGGGGGCGCTCGGCATTCACACGCTGCTCGCATTCGTCATTGGGCTGGCGCTGCGCCCCTTCCTGGTGAACCTGAACGCGATGATCACGCGGGATTTGTCGTCCTCGGGCCTGTTCTTGGCCGAGGCGACGCGCGTTCCCTCCAGCCGCTATCGCCTCACCCAGATCGTTGCGGCGCTGGCCGATCATGAAGGTTTCCAGCGGTCGGTGTCCGCGCGTGCTGCCCGCTTCGAGCGCCGCTACCCGCGCATCAGGCGTGGCGCCATTGTGCTAGGTGTTCTCGTGCCCGCGGCTCTCGCTGTTCTGTCGGTCACGAATTCCGCCGAAGTGCCGGTTGTGCTGGGTGCGTGGATCGTGTGGGTTCTGGCCGTCATCATGTTCCTGATCGGCTTGCAGTACCTGCGCGAGGCGCTCGAGCGTCAGCAGCTGCTCGGTGCCATGGACGAGAGCGATGTGCGTTCGCTGCTGACCCGCCGCATCAAGGGTGCCCGCTCGCGACTCGCGCTCGGCGCAGCTGCCGTGAGTGCGTCGATTTCCTCTGCCCTGGCGGCGTCCCTCGCACAGTACGACTCCGAGCACGGCAGTGATGTGAGCGAGGAGTCCGAGGACGAGGCCTGCCCGGACTCCGCCGACACCGCCCCCTCAGCGCAGGGGAAGGCGAGCGCTGAGGCCGACCCCGGCCTCGCGGATGAGAACAAGTTAGCGGAGGGAGCCGAGATCGCCGAGACCGACCCTGTCCTCGCGGATGAGAACAAGTCAGCGGAGGGAGTCGAGATCGCCGAGGCCGACCCCGGCCTCGGCGATGAAGCGGATGCCGAGTGTACCCAGGACGAGGAGGGCGCGAAGTGAGAACCATGTGGGCTATCTACCGCGCGGACCTGCGCCGCGCGCGTCGCTCCTTGATTGCCGTCGTCGTGACCTTTGGACTGATCGTCATCCCCTCGCTGTTTACGTGGTTCAACGTTGCGGCGTCCTGGGATCCCTTCGGCAACACGCGTTCCCTGCGCATCGCTATCGCGAACACGGATGTGGGCTACAAGTCCGATCTGGTGCCTCTGCACATCAACATCGGTGACCAGGTCGTCTCCGCGCTGCGAAAGAACGACAACTTTGACTGGGTGATTGCCACGGAGGACGAGGCCATCGAGGGGACGCGCTCCGGCGACTATTACGCGGCCATCGTCATCCCCGAGGAGTTCTCGAAGGATATGCTGACCTTCTTCGACGGCGAGGTGTCTAGCGCCCCCATGACCTACTACGTCAACGAGAAGAAGAACGGCATTAGCCCCAAGCTCGCTGGCCAGGGCGCCGAGGCCGTCAGCGCGCAGGTGAACCAGACCTTCGCACAGACTCTCGGCGAGGTTGCGCTGGACACGGCCTCATCGATGGGGGACGCACTGTCCTCGACGACCGCAACGGGGGCCGTCACCAAGCTCGATAACCGCGTGCAGTTGGTGGCTATGCGCCTGCGTACCGCTGCCGACAGCGCGGATGCGTACGCTGCGTTGGCCAGCTCTTCGCTGACTCTCATCGATTCGACGACCACACTCGTGTCCGGCGTGGGGGCCGCGAAATCCTCCGCGCAGTCAGCTGTCGGCAGCGCCGACTCCGGGGTGACCGGTCTGACCGCTGCAGCCACGGGAGCGATTGCCTCTGTCTCGAGCGCCATCGACTCATCCAAGACAGAGCTGGACACGCTGTCCACCTCCGTGGAGAACGTGTATTCCACGGCGTCAACCAGTGCAGCCGATGCCTCCGCGTCGCTGCGGTCGCAGGCGGGAGTCTTGGACTCGCACGCGACCACGTACGAAGACATCAAAAAGACGCTCAAAGACATGCCAGGTTCTCCCGTATCCCAGTCCTCCCTGGATACGCTGCAAAGCACAGCCGACCGGCTGCGCACCCTGGCGACCAACCTGCGCGACGCGGCGACCGACCTCGACACGAAGACCTCGAACGCGCAAACCAATCACGACAACATCACCGCGCTGATTGCCGACGCGCACCAGGCCGTCGACGACCTGTCCGCAGACTACGACAACGATCTGAAGCCGAAACTCGACTCACTGGCATCGACCCTGTCGTCGGCCCAGAGTTCTCTGTCGTCTGCGCGCTCCAGCTTGTCCTCCTCGACGTCCACTGCCTCGGACGGCAGCGACAGTGCGCGCGAGAAGCTCACGAGCTTGCGTGACAGTCTGACCTCTGCGGCAACGGATATGCGAGATTCTGCCGGCAAGATGGACTCGCTGCACAACTCCATCAAGGAAGCGCAGGACAGCGGCGATCTGACGACCCTGAAGGACGTCATCGGGAACAATCCCGAGGCGTTGGCCGCGGCCATCGCCGCCCCCGTCGGCGTCGATACGATCCCCGTCTATCCGGTGGCGAATTTCGGCTCTCAGATGGCACCCATGTATACGATCCTGGCTCTGTGGGTCGGCTCCGTTCTCATGGTTGTGTCCATCCGCTCCGACGTGACTGACGAGAATGTTGCTGATGGCCTGGCCGAGGATGATCCGCTGCGCGCGACGTTGACCGCTTCGCCGATCCGCCTGTCTGCCGGGTACCTGGGGCGCTACCTGATTTTCGGGACGGTGGCGCTCGCCCAGGCGACTCTGCTGGGGCTGGGTGACCTGTATTTCCTGAAGGTTCAACACAACCACCCCCTGGAGTTCATGGGCACCCTGTGGCTGACGGCTGTGGTGTTCTCGTTCTTGCTGTACACGCTGATCGCGACGTTCGGGAATGCGGGCAAGGCCCTGGGTGTGCTCTTGCTGGTCCTACAGATCTCGGGAGCCGGAGGAGCGTTCCCGCTGGCAATTTTGCCGCCCTTCTTCTCGTCTGTGTCCCCGTTCCTGCCGGCCACCCACGCGATCACGGCGCTTCGTGCGTCGATCGCCGGATACTCGGGGCACGAGTATGCGGACGCCATGTGGTTCCTCGCTTCCTTCATCCTGTTCGCCGCGTTCCTGGGGCTGGCTTTGCGCCCATTACTGGTGCGCGGCAATCGGCGGATGGTGGCCAAGCTGGAGTCCACGAAGCTCCTGTAGGACAGCGGTGCTCGTAGGGACGAGGCCTGCGCGTGTTCGCGGGGCCTCTTTCCTCGGGCGATGGGTTTTCTGTCTTGACGGCGTACGTGGGACGGTTGTATGCTGATGTGTCCGACGGTCTGCGGTAACGCTGGGCGTCGGGGAGTTGAAAACTCAAGAGGGGATGATCGGTTTCGACAGTGGTCGTCGATCGAAGTGAAGCGAGCCGAGAATGTACGCTCAACTCGTAAACGATGCGTGCAAACCAATAGGTGCCGAACAGAATCGCACCGACTACGTTCTCGCTGCCTGATATCGCAGCCTGAACCTTTAGTCCGTCAGCCCGGGAGTTGCTTCCGGCCCGGTGTCTGGCGTCGTCTAGGGAGCCACTGGGAGTCGCCCATGTTGGTGGGGCGCCTCCGACACTCAATCAACTGAGCCCATCCGGCGGTGAGTCTACGCAATGCCGGGGGCCGAGAAATAAAACCGTAGACTGCGCTCGGAGAAGAATTCGGGGCCGACTATTGGACGGGGGTTCGATTCCCCCCATCTCCACCATCCCACCCCGGGCTTCCGTTGGAAGCCCGGGGTTTGTTTGCGTTTCGGGCGCTCCGCTTTGGTGTGAAGTGAGCCTAGGCGCCTGAGAGCCCTTCGCGCAGTTCTGCTAGTTCTTCGTCGAAGAATCCCGCCGCTTCTTCGTTGATCGCTGCGAGCCGCTCAACCCAGGCGACCGTGACCGCGCCGTATTTGACGAGCGACGAGACTGCGCCGTCAACGTCGGGGCCGTCGCACTCGAGCATCATACGCAGGTATTCAACTTCCTCGAGCGCGTTGCGCTGCTCGAGATCTTCGATGGCGTCTTCAACAAACGCCGTCACTGTGTCGTGGTCCATGCGTCGACACTAGCTGGTGTGCTGTTGTGCCGCCTGGTGGCGCACGCGCGTCTTGCGCGAAACACTTGATACTCTCGTGTGTGGAGCGAGGATTCCCCCTGGGCTAGTTGTGAAATAATCAACCGTCAGAAGGCCCGGAAGCGGGCCTCGCTCCCTCTTTGTCGTGACGAGGCGTCTCTAGGTGATAGGACGCTAGGGTTACAGGCCAAAAACGTGTTGGTTGTATTGTGCCTTTTTGGCTTGTTGGTACGGGAAAGTCGGTGTTGAAGTTGGTGGGAGCCAACTTGAAGGATGGACAAAACATGTTGGTTTTGTAGCGACTTTTCGGCTTGCTGGTGCGGGAAAAGCCACATTGAAGTTGGTTGTTTCATCGTGGGGGTATGAATACCCCAAATGCCCGGCGTGCGGGCGAACGATGACCAGGTATGGGCACTCAGCGTCAGGGGCGCAGCGATGGCGCTGCTCCCTGTGTAATATCAGCCAGGTCAGCCGCATTAATTCCACAGCCAAGCATCTTGATGTGATGTGTCCCGGGTATTGGGGCAGTACGGCCACACAGGTGGCGGTATTAACCCCTTGATGCGCAGCTAAACCCTACGAGTGGAGTATGGGCACCCCCGCCTACCCCACCACCTATCGGGTTAACGTGCGCATCGTGGGGCCCAGGGGGCCACCTGTCGGGTTAGTAGCGACAGTCGCTGTGTTTGTGCGGGTGCCCGTGTAGACAATCCGTGCCGACTAGGCGTGAGGCGAGAGTGGCTGGCACCGTGGGAGCCTTGGCGCGTCAATGTGGAGGAGAGTCGAAGTGAGCCTCGTAGCGTGCACTCGTGGATAGGTAACGATGTCATGGATAGGTTATGACGACGCGGATAGCTTAGTAACCTATCCGCAAGCGCCTAACCTATCCGCAAGCGCCTAACCTATCCGTGAACGCCTCCTCCTGTGGGGTTGTGCGCAAGTTGTTGACGGTTTGTTTATGCGGCTTTTGTCCAGGCCGCTTGGTGTAGTTCGTATTCGATGGGGGATTTGCCGCCGAGG